>CALRSN020000007.1:0-17815 GCA_943370865.1 Bordetella parapertussis | reverse complement strand
CATGGGTGTGCCAATTACTAAAACCGAATTGGTCATCAAGCTGGAAGAAATGATCAACAGCTGATGTCTTAACCAGTCGTTAAATAAATTCAATCCACCTGTTTATATGGGTGGATTTTTTATTTTCATACCCCGGTTTTCTATCTTTTATTTTAAATAAGCGATTATGAGAAAGATAATTTTATTGGTATTGGTTTTTCAACTGGCCTTCCTAGCCAGTATCTGTGCACAGGAGAATACCATTCAAAAAGAAAAATGGCATTGGGGTGATCCGCTGAAGCAGGACACAAGTGCTGGTTATGTGCAGGTGGTGAAAGTGGATAATGTGCTGTATATATCGGGTGCTGTGGCAAGGGATGTAACACCCGAAGGAATCACCAGTGTTTACAAAGCATTAGAAAGATCATTGAAAAGTTTTGGTGCTACTTTTCAAAATGTGGTGAAAGAAAACCTGTACACTACAGATATGGAAGCCATGAAAAAATACAATGACAGCCGTAAAGTATTTTACAAAGGAGATTTCCCGGCAGCTACCTGGATGCAGGTGGCCAGGTTATATATGCATGATGCCAGGCTGGAAGTGGAACTGATCGCACATCTGCCCAAATAAAAGAGCGATCCTTTTACTATGGAATAATGGGGGCGTCTTTTAGTGTATTAGTTACAAAAAATACTTCAAACAGTATAACTGCTCCATACAAAAGCATGGTAATAATAAGCCCGTACATAAATATGTTATAGGATATCCTCAGCTGCCGGTATTTTTTAGCCAGTACTACTCCGAGGAAATAAAGGTCCTTTACCATACTGCTGTATAAATAGTCGCGGTCGGCCAGCAGTTCTTTCATGGCCCAGTCATAATCCGGCAGGCTCATGTTATGAAAATTGCCAAAGAATAAAAGATTGGTTTTTTTATTCTGAATATCCTCTTTTGTAAAAGTCCCTTGTGATACATTGGGCCTCGTAGCCCTGATGGCGAATACGATAGTCGCCACGCAAACAAGGATCAGGGTGGTGGTGGGAATGATCAGGTTCCTGTTCTCATCCAGGTGACGGATCAATACAGAAATAACAACGGAAAGGATGATGGAGTTCACCGAGATCATGATATTGGCCTTACTGTCTGCCATCTGGCTTAGTGTGTTGTGATTGTTGGCCATGATCCTGAATACCGTGGATATACCCCTTTCCGTCTGGTTGTATTTTTCTCTTTTCTTTTTGTTTTCGGCTTCTTTTGCAGATTCTTCCGGGAAAACGGTCAGAAATGCATCTTCTTTCTCTTTTTTAGTTTTTTTCTTGGTGTTTTCCGGTGATTTCACATCATCTGACCGGTTGCGGATAGATGATATATGCTGCTCTTTTACCGGCTGTAATTTTCTTCTGCCGTAATCAGTGAAGTACTTATGATTTTCCATAAAAGAAATATTCATCTTCCGCCATTTCTTTTTGGAAATTTCTTCGCCAGAAACTTCAGAGAGTTCCTGTCTCAATTCCTCGTTGATTGTTTTGAAATCATCAGTACCGAGATGAAAAAGGTCAGCATCGCAGAGGATTTGTTCGATCAGCGTAACAGGTGACTGGGGCATTTTGGTGGCTTCGATACAGCGGGTTACTTTTTCAATAAGGGCGGCTCCTGCTTGCTGCTCCTGTAAAAAATTGGTAACCAGCTGAACGCTGACCGCTTCATGCCCTTTGCCCTGGCCACCTGCGAAACCGGTATCATGAAACCAGGCAGCAAGGATAACGGCTTTTCGGTCTTCCGGCTGTAATTGGTAATAGTCGGCCATTTCTTCCGTGGCACGAACAACCTGCATCGTATGATTCAGGTTGTGATACCTGAAGCTTTTACTAACTTTAGTTTGAAAAATATCTGTAACGAATTCCCGTGCAGCAGCGATCAGGTCGGTTTGTGGTTCAGTCATACTTTAAAATTTGCACATGCTAAATTTAGACAAAAACAGTTATAACAGGCTATTGAAAATTAAAACGGGGGCAACCATAATTCTTTTTACGGCCCTTTTTTGGGGATTATACGGGTGTGAATCAGAAAGGGTAACCTATACCCCGGCTGGTTATGATATTACAAAACCCGAGGATGCGGAGTTAGGAAATAAACTACGTGAGGTTTCGGGTATTTGCTGGATCAATGACAGCCTGATGCTGGCGAATAATGATGAAAGCGGGAAAATTTTTGTGGTCAACCTCCGCGATATGAAAGAATTTGATTACCGCAATGTAAAATTCGGTGAGAAAAACGATTACGAGGATATTGTTAAAGTGGATTCAGCTATTTTCATACTCGTCAGCACCGGCCAGATTGTGGAAGTGACCAATTATAAGCAGGAGGATAGCATACAAACTAAAACCGTTGCTACGCTGGCGGGGAAGAACGAGTTTGAAACCATGTATTATGACAAAGGAGTTCATTCCCTGATCATGCTTTGTAAAAGCTGTCATAAAGAAAAAGACCAGGTTAGAACGGCTTTCCGGTTTGACCTTGCTACTATGACACTGATTGATACCCCTTATTATAAGATCGATATCGGGGAGATCCGGAAAAAACTGGACGACAGCCGTGCTGAATTCCGCCCCTCTGCTGCCGCTATTCACCCCCTGCAGAACAAACTATATATTGTTTCTTCTATTGGGAAACTATTAGTGATAACAGATACAAAAGGAAAAGTAGAACAGGCAATAGCAATTTCTCCAACTATGTTTCCCCAGCCCGAGGGCTTAACTTTTGCGGCAAATGGGGATATGTATATTTCCAACGAAGCAGCTGCCGATGAAAGGGCAACCTTATTAAAATTTGTTTATAAGAGACAGTAATGAGTTATAACTGGAATAAAAAGCCGCTGTATGTTTTCTGAATGCTTTCCCCCACAGTATAAAAAGAAATATTGACCCGGTTAGTATTTGAAATTTCCAGTACAGAAAATCCGGGAGAGCTGTCTGCGTATAAAGTACCCTTCCTTTTCTTTACCCGTGTGGACTTGCAGCCACCTCCACTTACTATATTATAGTGGCTACCATCTTTTATTAGTTGCAGACTGTGTTCATGGCCGGCGGCAAAAACAACGTTGGGAAAACTGCCGGCTGCGTTTTCCAGTTCGCTGACCATATTTTTATAGGTTCTGTTTTTCAGGTCCTGTTTGGAAACACCCAACGAACGGAGTAAAGGATAAAGGGAACCAATGACCGGCAAGGGGATATACAGGCCCCTCTTAATATCTGTTAATGGGAAAATATGTTGCTTCAGCGTAAAATAGCCACCATGAATACCATTGCTCTTTAACGGGTGATGGCTGGCAACTACGACCAGCTTACCGGTATTCTTTGTAATGATCTCCCTGATCTTGTTTGTTAATGCTTCTTTGGTTGTACAGGAGCAACTTGATCCCTCTCCCGGTTTTTCATCACTATGCAGCCACCACTGACTGTCAAATAGGACCAGGACAGCATCACTTCCCAATGGCAGTTCAACCGGTCCCGGGCAGCCTTTCTCCGGGTAGAATTTTACATTGCTTTTGTGGATAGAATCGTCGACGTATTGTTGCTGGCGGATAATAGCTTTAAGCCCGCCTTTGTGTGCATCATCCCAATCATGATTGCCGGGGATGATGTATACAAGAGATTCAGTGTTATCTGCAACTGCCAGTTGTGCGTTTAGGATAACTTTGGCCTCGTTGTAGAAAGGATGTTGTGGTTCAGGAAGGCCCTCTTCATAAATATTGTCACCCAGATAAACAATGGTGGTTTGTTTGTTCAAAGGAATGGTCTTTCTTACGGCTTCGGCCACCGGGTGACGGCCATCTGTTAGTTTACCACCATCCCCAATCAGTACAATACGACGTATGATACTGTCGGTTTGTGCCGAACCTGTAAGGTTTATGATCAAAAAAAGGAGGATCAGGATTGTTTTTTTATTCATGAAGAAACGAAGTTGATAAATGTAACAAACGAGATAGTAAGTTATGGAAAACCTGCCCTGTATTTGTCAGCGGAAGGCATATTTTACGGTTTCCGTAAAAGTTGTACCTTAAAAGAGCCGCCGGGATATCAACAACCAACGTAAACGACAAAACCTGCAACCATGAAACTGCTTCGCCTGCTGATGGCATCGCTTCTTATTCCTGCAATGGATAGCGATGCACAGGTTCAACCGGATTCTGCTACAGCGTCAGGATCAACAGCATTTAAAATAAATGGCTCCAAAAAATTCTGGATGGGGGCTAACTACCGGCAGGAGTGGAAGACACCGGTTAAAGCTCCTGTTATTCATATTAGCAGCGAGTATGGCGGGTTAACACCTGTTAAACGGGGTGGTGGAAAACAAACCAGGTCTTTACGCCTGGAGGATGCCAGCGGCAAACAATATACCCTCCGGTCTATTCAAAAATTCATAACCAGTAAAACATTACCTGGCGATTTGCAAAGTGAAGCGGCTGCTGATCTTGTAGCCGATGGAGTATCGGCTTCTTATCCTTATTCAGCTTTATCTGTAGGCACACTGGCTGATGCAGCAGGCATTCCTCATAACAATGCAAAGCTGGTGTACATACCTGATGATCCAAAACTCGGAGAGTACCGGGCAGATTTTGCCAATATGCTGGCTTTGTATGAGCAACGGCTGCCTGATTCGGTTAATAAAGGATTTGATACCAATGAGGTGGCGGATAAATTAAAGGATGATAACGATAATGATGTTGACCAATATGCTTTGCTCAACGTTAGGATACTGGATATGTTCATCATGGATTTTGACCGGCACGAAGACCAATGGATATGGGGAGCATGGGATAATGGGAAGGGCAAAACTTTTTTCCCCGTAGCCAAAGACCGTGACCAGGCTTTTTATATCAACCAGGGCTTGTTGCCGGGAATGGTAAAATGGCCGTGGCTGGTGCCGCAACTGGAAGGGCTGAAGCCTAAAATGAAAAATGTGAACCGGTTTAATTTTGCAGCCCGTAATGTGGATCGTTTCTTCCTAAACCAGCTGAATGAGGCCGACTGGAAACAAGCAACAGAAAATTTCTTAACAAAGATGACCGATGCGGTGATAGAAAAGGCTCTGGACCAGCAACCCCCGGAGATACGATCTGTTTCAGCTGATAAAATAAAGACCATATTGAAGGAAAGACGTAAGAACCTGCTGGCAGAGACCATGCAGTATTACCGTTTTCTTGCACAGATCGTGGATATAACAGGTAGTGATAAGAAAGAATTGTTTGATATTACAAGTAATAATGATGGTTCGGTTTTAATACAAGTATATAAGATCACCAAAGAAGGACAGCAGTCAACTAAAATGTATGAACGAAAATTTGATCCCGGGGAAACAAAGGAACTGCGATTGTATTCATTTGGTGGCGATGATAAATTTATAATTCATGGTGATAATGATAAAATAAAGATCCGGATGATCGGGGGTGATGGACAGGATGTCTTTGAAAACACAGGTTCAGGTAAAGGAAGTATTGTATATGATATGAAGTCAGGTCAGAATACAGTAACCGGCAGCTTCCGTAATAAAATGGCCAATGATACGATTGTGAACAGTTACCAGCGTATCTATTATAAATATAACCAGGCTATTCCTTTTGTGTCTGTCGGATATAACCAGGATGATGGTGTATTTCTCGGCGCATCACTCAAGCTGATCAGGCATGGATTCAGGAAATCACCGTATAAAACCATGCACCAGTTCAGTGTTAACCATGCCCTGGCCACCAGTGCTTTTAACTTCCGCTGGTATTCGGAATATATTGATGCATTGGGCAGGAATAATGACCTGCTGACCGACATTGATATTAAAGCACCGGATAACACGACCAATTTTTTTGGCTATGGCACCAATACGTTTTATGATAAATCACAACCCGGGAGATTTCGCTACTACCGGGCCCGTTACCAGGTAGGAGATGTGTCAGTACTGATGAGAACAAAAATATCGGAAAAAGTATCTTTTACATTAGGCCCTACTTTCCAGTTTTATGGCTTTGATTCGGATGATAATAATAACCGGTATATCCTGCTTACCGGGTTGAACGGCCTTGACCCAAATACGTTATTTGAAAAGCAATCCTATATCGGCGGAAAATTTTCATTGGCAGTGGATACAAGGGATAACAAAGTGATGCCGCAAAAAGGAATCAATTTCATGATAGGGGTGAGGCATTTATCAGGATTGAATGATGTCAGTTATACAGTAACACAATTTAATTCAGAACTAACCTTCCACCTCAATTTGTCTCCTAACAGGCTGGTGTTAAGTAACCGTATTGGCGCAGGTCACAATTTTGGCGACTTTGAGTTTTACCAGGCCCAATACCTCGGTAGTGAAGATAATTTAAGAGGCTACCGGAAATTCCGTTTTGCAGGCCGCTCTAAAGTATTTAATAATACAGAGCTGCGCTGGCGGCTGGCGAATCTTAAAACCTATTTATTCCCTGCTTCGTTTGGTGTATTGGCCTTTGCGGATGCAGGGCGTATCTGGGCTGATAATAATACCAGTAATAAATGGGTGAGTGGCTATGGAGCCGGGTTTTGGTTCTCCCCATTAAAACGCATTGTACTTACGCTAAGCTATGCCACTTCGCCGGAAGACAAATTACTGCTGATAGGTTTTGGGTGGAAATTCTGATAATGGTATGTATAGTATTGAAAAACCCCGGTCAATTGACCGGGGTTTTCTGTAATAGCTTTGAACCAAATATATCGTTCTTATTTTTTCATCACCATCTTGGTTAATACTTTATCATTATTTCTCACCTGCAGTATGTAGATACCAGCAGCAAGACTTTCTGTCTGGTCCATGCTGAGGCTGTTGGTGCCGGCCTTAACAAGCATACTCTTTCTCTTCAGTGTTCTTCCGGAAAGGTCGGTGATCAACACATCAATTTTTGTATCTGCCGGGCTATACACATCAAATAACAACTCACTTGCAAACGGGTTGATAACTGTACCCAGGGCAAACTCCTGCTGATTTTTATTCAGGCTGATAATGCGTGAATATTTTGAATGCGTGGCGGTAATCATTTTGATCCTGTACCAGGCTTTATCAGCAAGTACAGCAGGATCTGTAAATGAATAACTGTTGATATCAGCTGAAGGATTATTTTTCCCGTTTACGGTTGCTATTTGTATGAAATCTGTTCCGTTATTACTTTTTTCAACGGCGAAACTTACCGGCTCATTTTCTCTTGATGTAGTCCAGCTGATCTTTGCCTTACTGCTTACGATCTGGCCCGAAGCGGATAGCAGATCAATATCCAATAACGGTCCGCAATCTGTCAGTACATCCAGGTTAATGGTAACAGGATCTGAAGATTGACAGTTGGGGTCAGTAAGGTTTGTGGCTGTTGTACCTACCACTACCCTGTATAAGTCGCCGTCGTTGGCGGCGGTAGTAAATGCAGCAGGTATGGTATAAGCTGTTACATAAACATAAGCTGAACCATTCCATACCGGGGTTGCGGAGCCGCTTGCACCACCAATATCAACCCAGGTAGTACCTCCATCGGTACTGCGTTGCCATTTGTAATAACTATAGTTATCAAAATATGAACTTACGGTATCTGTAATGATGATGGAGTTACCCTCACATATAGCCGGGCTGTTAGAAGGTGAATATTGCATATTGGGTAAGCAGGTAGCCACCGCAATATCATCCAGTGCCCAGTCATTACCACCACCTCCTTGCGAGTTGTTGCGGATAGAGAAGGTGGCGCTGGTTTGTGAAGGCCCCGTTCTGAATACGAAACCTCTTTTTAACCAACCCATTGTATCTATATTACCCGTATTATAATAATCCACGTTATCCAGCTGGAAGGCCAGGTTTGGATAAACTCCGGGGTAACCATTCGCAGGAGATGTTGGAGTGCCTGCAAATTGCGCACCGACAGAATCCACTCCACAAGTGGTACATACATTTCTTACCCAGGCAGAGAATTCGTAATAAGTATTGGGACAAAGATTCGTAAGGGTCTGACGGTATATTTCTGAAGCTACATAATCAGCATTAACAAGGAGCATATACCCGCTGTTATCATCCCTGTCGGGTGGGATATTGCCTATTGCATCTGTTGTACCTGTATGGTCACCATCCACATACCAGTGACCTCCAAACATTTTGAAATTACAATGGAGCGGATCAGTAGGTGCAAGACCAGTTCCGCAGTTCGGTATTTGCCTTGCATTCCGGTTGGTACCGCTGCGGGGGCTGATATTTTTTACAATACCATAACGTCCATCACCAACAGCATTATAAGCATTTACTTCGTTAATGAAAGTGTACCCGGTAATGGGTGCAGTAAGGTCAGTAGTTCTGTTCAGAGTGGTACCTGTTCCAAAAGTTCCTCCAAATTCTGCAGCATTATTCACGCCAATACTGTTGGCACAAAGCGTTAAAGGATCGCTGATCACAATCTGGAAGGGGGTGGCTGTTAATGTTACATCAGGACCTGCCGGGGCAGTTTTATAAATAAATTGCCCGGGGTTTAATGTAATGATATCACCAGGGCTTCCGGTTACCACTACCCTGAAAGCAGTTGCGAATAATAATCCACCACCACCTCTTGGGTTGTTTGTATTGGTCATCCTGCCAATTGCAGAGGCTGTTTCTGTCGATGTATTGTCAGGAGGTATTGCAGGACCGTATCCGCCAAAGCCAATATTCATCCGTATGTTATATTGACCTGGAGGTGGTGCCGCAAGATAGGTAGCTGCATCATCACCTGCAGCCTGGGTATAGGATTTATAGTTTAAGCCTTCATTCGTAATTATCTTGATCGGGGCATCGGCTGGTGCTGTTGCTATAGTTGTGTTCGTAGGAATATTATCAACATATCTCAATCCGTACATAGTGCCCGCTGTATGGTTGATCGTCATTCTTATTTCCAGTACATCTCCTGTTTCAACAACTCCGCCCACTGTTTGCTTGGTAATATTTACATAACTGTTACCAAAACGGACAGGAAGGCCGGTGGTGGTAGCACAAATATTAAACCTTGCATGACCATTCGGAATCGGTGCTGTTCTTGAATACACTCTTACATAATAGGTGTTGCCTGTTGTAAGCCCTGCTGCTGTAACAGTAAGGCCCGTATTACAGGCAATTGATGTAAGTGAGCCGCAGGTACCGGACAATATTTCAATACCTGAATTGGTAAAATTCGCACCAAGACCACTCAGTGTAATCGTGGTAGAAGCATTGGCTGCTGTAAATTTATACCAGACATCGTAGGCATTGGGCCCGGTACAAGAACCGCCCAATGGAACAGCCGATACGGTAGCACCCGCCATATTTCCGGGGTTATTGCTGCAGTTGTTAAAAACCGGTAAGTTAATTGCCCCGGCACATTCATCATTAGAGGGAGCCGGCGTTACAGGGTCGGTAATACAAATATCAAAACCAGCTCCTACCGGTGATACTGGAGCTACTGCACTGGTTGAATAAACTCTTATAAAATAGGTGGTACCGGGTGTCAGGTAATCAGCAGCAATAGAGGTGGTGCCGCAAAAATAAGATATGAAAGTACCTCCACAGTTATTGGATAATAACTGGATGCCGGGGTTGGTAAAATTGACACCTATATTACTTAAAGTAATAGTAGGATTAGTTGTCTGGGCTACAAACCTGTACCAGACATCTCTTGTGGCACCAGATGCACAATCGGGAGCAGTAATCGTAAGAGCTGTAAGGGTTGAGCCAAACATATTTCCGGGAACATTGGTACAGCTTGTGCCCGATGTTAGTGTAACGGCACTGGCACAAAGATTATGAGGGTCTGTGATACAGATATTAAAAGTTCCGCTTGCATTAGTAGTTGAATATATTCTTATCAGATAAACACTTCCCGGGGTAAGCCCGGTAGCAGCGATTGATGTAGTTCCACAAGCTACTGAAGTGAGGGCAGCACAAGTTCCAGAGAAGATCTGTAACCTTACATTTGCAACAGTATTTACACTTAAAGTAATTGTAGGGTTTGACGAATTTGCAGTAAAAGAATACCACACGTCGTCGTTGGCTGCACCACAACCTAAGGCTGGTATTACTGTATAAGTAGCCGCAACAGGCAAAGCTCCAGCTGTATTAAAGCAACCCGGCGCAGAAGTTAGCGTTGGAGCAGTTCCGCAAGCATCTGTTTGCGCAAAAGAGACTAAAGGACAGATATATCCTAATATAAACAAAAAAGCGGTACTTAAGTGGGTACGAAATCGTACAGATGGTTTCATAAATAGGATTATTTACTTAGGTTTTTTCTGGATAATGGAATTTCAAAATAACAATAAGACAAGGATATCCGCAATAGTACTTACACTTTGATTTGATAAGTGTTTTTACTAAAAAAAATTAAGTAATTCTAAGATTGCGTGAATTAAAGTACCTGAATATCTTTATCGCAAATTCAAATCCACAAGCAAAAGCCACATTTCATGAAAAACCTTTTACTCGCTTCAGCATTTTTGCTGCTTTCATCTGCCTTGTTTTCACAAGCCGCTAATAATACCTGCGCCACTGCTACCAGCCTGGGTACTGTTAATGGGGATTGTACCGGTACGGCCGGCGATCTCTACCTGGCTAACCAAACCAGCCCGACAGGTAGTAGTTGCGGTAACCGATACGATGTGTGGTATAGTTTTACAATGCCTGCCACTTCTACTTTTGCTACCATCACGGTATCATTAACATCGAATCCTTCTACTCTCACAACGACAAATACTTTTATTGAATTATTCAATACGAATAACTGTACAGTCAATGGTACATCAACAGGAGGTTGTAATGACATCAGTTCGGCAAGGAGATATACAGGGTTGACAGCAGGGGCCACTTATTACTTCAGGGTGAATACTACGGCTAACCCAAACGCTAATCCCACCCGCTGGGGTTTTAGTGTTTGTGTAACTTCTAATGATAACTGTGCCACTGCAACAACTGTTACCCCCGGTACTACTATCGATGGAAACGTATTCAGTGCTTCTAACAGCAGCGTAGCTGTTGCACCCTGTACCGGAACAGCAGATGACGATGTTTGGTACAAGTTTACTGCTTTATATAGTTATGCGACGATCAGCTTGCATAACATAGGCAGTCAGTTAGCAAGTTCAGGTGCACGGATGCAATTATTTTCCGGTACCTGCGGCACCCTCGCAAATGCGGCTTGTATGGGAACAGCCACTACAATCAATGCCACAGGGTTGACGGTCGGAGCAACTTATTTTTTACGGATCTATTCGGCTGGTAATAACCAGACTGGTTTTAATACTGGGAATTCAGGTTTTCGTTTATCCATTACTCCTTCTGCGCCAGTAGTGGTAGGTTCCAGTCGTATGAAAGAAGTGTATCACCAGCAGATCATTTCTGCTCCGCAGGTCTTGGCCGATCCCTGGGAGGTAACTTATGGCCCGGATAATAATTTATGGATCACCGAATCAAAAGGCTATCGTGTTTATCGTTATAACCCCACAACAGGTGTCAGGGATACAGTATTAAATATTTCTCAGGGCAGTACGTTTTTACCCGTTCCTGATCAGACATTTAATTGTCAGTTTAATAATGGTAATGGTGCACAGGGCGGATTAGCGGGATTAGCCATTCATCCATTGTTCCTGGATGCCACAACTCCTGTCAACTATGTTTACGTATCCTATATACACAGCCAGACAAATGCTAACGTATTTACCAATCGTGTTGTCCGGTTTACTTATAACACCGGCACAGGTAAATTAGAATCACCTGTATCTCTCTGCGATACCTTGCCGGGTAGTAATGATCATAACTCACAACGTATGATCATTAAACCGATGACAACAGGAGGTTCAGACTATTATCTCTTTTATTCATCCGGCGATATGGGAGCCGGGCAATTCGGGAACGCATTGCGTACACAAAAAGCACAATTCCTCAATTCGTATGAAGGAAAGATATTGCGGTTTAACCTTGTATCCGATGGAGATGCCGGCCTGAATGCGTGGATACCAAATACCAATCCTTTTAATGCAACACTGGGAGTGCAGAGTGCTGTATGGGCAACGGGTATCCGAAATAACCAGGGGCTTGCTTATGATCCGGCCCTTAACCTGTTGTATGGTGCATCGCATGGTCCTTTCAGTGACGATGAAATAAATGTACTTGAAACAGGGAAGAACTATGGACATCCTCTGGTAATTGGATATGCGGCTGATGATAATGTGAATGGTACTACTGCTGGTGCAGCACCTGGTATGAGCCCTGCACATCCTTCCAGTTGCCCGGTGATCACCGATGAATCAAACAATGCTGCTGCACTTACCGATTATAAAGATCCTCTTTTCGCAGCTTATCCTAATTCGACCATGTTCCCAAGTATTAATACACTATGGAATACCACACCAACTATTCCCGGTAACGGAAACTGGCCATCAGAAGGTTGGTCTGGTCTTGATGTATATACCCATACATTAGTTCCTGGGTGGAAAAAATCGCTGGTGGCTGCTTCATTGAAATGGGGAAGATTGGTTCGCCTTCGTCTGAATAGTGCGGGTACTGCCACAGCTCCAACAAATACTGCTGCAGATACAGTGAGTTATTTTGGAGGCGTGAACCGCTTTAGGGACCTTGCTTTTGCACCAAATGGTAAAGATATTTATGTAGTGATGGACCGGTCAACCAGTACTTCGGGTCCCAGTGCACTTTACCCGGTTGTTCCAGCCTGTGCAGGATGTTTACAGAAATATACATTCTTAGGCTATGCAGATGTGGCTGGTAAAAGTTCAATACCAACATCTATTGATGTAACAAGTGGTACATTGAATACTTGTAATCCCGGTACAACGGTAACTATTGATGCTTCCAATAATACACTTTGGGTACCCATCACGGGCCCCGATGGAAACATTATGGCAGAGATCAATGCGATGGGACAAAATCTTGGTACCATCACTTCTTCTTTCTACCAGCATTCAGGAGCTATCCGGATAAAAAACAATGCCCGCTACCTGGACAGGAATATTACCATTACGCCGCAAACACAGCCGTCAAGCCCTGTAAAGATCAGGTTGTATATTTCTAAAGCAGAATACGATGCATTGGATCTTGATCCGGCCAGTATGGTATCAGCGATTACTGATCTGAGAATACTGAAGAACAATGATGCCTGCGGAAGTGCAGCAGTGGCGGCTACAACCAGTATTGTACCTGCTTTTGCTGAAGCACATGGCAGCCAGGGTTATATGTTGCAGGGAAGCATCAGCAGTTTTTCTTCCTTCTACTTTGGCAGCACTGCTCTTACATTACCATTGGATCTGCTGACGTTTACCGGTTCATTACAAACAGATAATACTGTAATGCTAAAATGGAAAACGGAGAACGAAGTAAATACCTCGCATTTTGAAGTAGAAAGGAGCATTGATGGCAGCAGCTTCAGTGCTATAGGTACCGTCGCGGCTGATAATAACCCAAGTACGACACATAACTACTCATACATTGATATGGATGCAGCTAACCAGCAGTCATTGATATTATATTACCGGCTGAAGATGGTGGATGCAAATGGTGCCTACAGTTATTCCAATATCATTTCAGTGCTGTTCAATGATATAACAGGTACTGTAATCGTGAATCCTAACCCGGTTCTGAGTACTGCCCAGGTAAGAATTACTGCACCGGCTCCCGGTAAAATACAGTGGAAATTACTGGATAATGCCGGACGTTCAGTGGATCAGAATTTTATGCAGGTAAGAAAAGGTAGCGGGAACAGCTTTACAATTAACATGGATAAATTTGCAGCCGGCGTTTACTACCTGAAAGTAACTGGTGCCGGAATCGATCAAAAAATTAAAATACAGAAACTCTAAGACTCACTACCCGTAAATCTGTATTACATATTGACTCCTGTCATTTTAAATAATGACAGGAGTTTTTTTATGTCATTACTGGCGCAGGCATACTATTATAGACCCCGGTATCTTTATCATCTGTCAATACTTGTTATTACAATTCTAATCCGGGATTTTTTCTTTTACCTCTTACGTCTGCTTCTTATGTATAAAAAAACTCATTCCCTGTAACCCTTTTTATTCAACCGGTAAGCGGTAGCCAAGGTGAGAGCAGAATCTTTACAACAATTGATTACGAAGATTACTCTTAATTGATGCTTTGTTTACTGTTTTGATAATGCCGCATTTAACTCTGCATCATTAATAAAAAATACACTCATGTATTTATTATTAATGATTCAAAAAAGAGGTTTTTATCCGTATATGATTTTCATCAGATCATTTTTTTTATAAGTGAAAACTCTCATATTCGCCCCTGTGTAAACATATGCTTAATTATATATTACTCTTATTTCTGCTTTACAGTATCAGGTAATAGTAATAATGATTGAGTACAGATGGGACCAGAAGAGTGGAGTGTAGTATCGTTCAATTCACTCGCCTGTTATGTTTACTAATGTATCTATTATCCTTTTTTGAAAACCGTAGAGTTAAAATCTGTATCATGAAAAAGTTGCACATCCTTTTGCTGCTTATAGCAGCCGGCGAATGTTTCTTTTCAATCAACGTTTCTGCACAATGCCCCGGAGGTTATACACAGGCTAAACTAAACTGGAGCTTCAGAGACTATCTTGTTTCCTCTGGTAATTATGCCGGATTTGTATCCGCTGCAAGAGCCGCTAATCAGCGATTCACTATTGGCACCACTGCTCTGTCAATAGCATATTCCGGAACCATCACTAATAATGGGGAAGATGAAACCCATACTGCAGATGTCGGCACCGACCTGGATTATTCAGCTGTTCCTGCAGCAGGAAACACGGCACTGATCTTAGTGACTTTTGATACAGAGGTAGCGAATGTGCTGTTTTCGGTTTATGATATTGACAGAAGACAAATTGTATCCGTCAACGGAAAAAACTTCTTGGGTGCTGATGTACCAACAACAATCAGTAAGAGAAATAGCCCCGGGTTGCTAACGCTAACACCGGCCAGCGGAACAGGAATTAATCCTTCTGCTTCTTCTATCAATTCTTCTGCAGCAAATACAAGCCATGATGGTACAATCGATGTATCTGTGACCGGACCGGTTAAGACCATTACGATCAGTATTTCTAACTCAGGGATCGTGAGTTCTCCGGAATTATATCTTTCTTCCATTACTGCATGTGTTACAGGGAGCTTTCCAACGGGTTGGAGAAGTATTACCCGTCCCTTTACCGGGATGCCTTCTTATATCTTAACAGTGGTTGATAACAGGTTCATGTTAGTAGACCCGGCTACGGGTAAAGCAAAGGACCTGTTTACTGATCCGGGTCATACGAATATGAATGGTATGGGTTATGATCCCTATCACAGGATATTGTATTATACCTATAGCTTAACGGCATCACCGATCAATACAGTTACGATCTATAAATATGATGTGGATGCAGAAACGATCAGTACATTCGTAAGTGATATAAGGAATGCCCCTCTTAATATTCCAACCTACGATCCTGGCGTTACATCGGGTTCCGCAAGTTTTTATAATGGCTCACTTTATTTTGGTGTGGAAGCTTCCAATGCTGCCAGGACATCGGGAAGAGAAAACACAGTTTGGAAAATTGATTTTGATGCAGCACAAAATCCTGTTGCGGTCAGCCAGGTGTATGCTGCCAGGGTGGATAGTAATATCAGCGGAACCAACAGGCTGATACATGACTGGGCTGATATAGGAGTGACCAATGGCATCCTGTATGATTTTGATGGAGCTGGTACAGGTACTGCCAACCGGGATACCATGTATTATCATTTTGACCTGATGACTGGTCAGCGTACACAGTACCTGCCTGCCGGAGCAGGAAATATTGGCCCTAAACAGGTCGCCATTGACTGGCAGGATCAAGTGTATAATATGGGTTCAATACCGGTGAGTTCGTCTTATGCAAACTCAGCTACAGGGTTTATTGCCCCGTATAATTATGATGGTACAATTGACCATGCGAACAGCAAATTGGTGTACACTATGCCTGGACCAGCGTACCCTGCCGGAAGTTGGGGAGATTGCAGCGAGGCATTCCGGCCAACCTGTGATTTCGGGGATGCACCCGCTACATATGATCCGGATACCTGGAGCCCTGCCGTACACGAAAGAGATACTGCCATTCGCATTGGTGCAACCTGGGACCGGGAATGGCTGAAAAGAGGGGTTACTGGTGTGGAAGATATTGATGACGGATTAGCATATGTACCAATTATGTCGCCTGGCGGCGGCGGTTATATTACTCAAGTTTCTGTCTACAATAATAAAGGGATACCCGCAACATTAATTGCCTGGTTAGATTATAATGGCAATGGTGTTTTTGATGCTGCGGAAGCCATTACTCCCATCAGCGTTCCTTCGTCATCTGTTTCTCAAAATTTCTGGTTATACTGGCCGGTTACTACCAACTCTTTTGTGATTGGGCAACATACCTACCTGCGTATACGCATGACAACGGGTGCTATGACTGCATCCGGTGCAACAGGGTATTTTGAAGATGGTGAAACGGAGGATTACCAGGTCCTGATTGATAACTTTCCCCTGACGATCAACCTTCTTTCTTTTACGGCTAAAATTGCTGATAAGGACCAGGTTCAACTTGACTGGCGAACTACCGGGGAGGAAAATTTTACAGGATTTGAAATCCAGCGAAGTGCAGATAATAGTAATTGGAGCATAATTGGCCTTACCAGTGCAAAAGGGAATAGTCAAAATTCTTTCAACAATTATTTCTTTAGCGATCTCAAACCATTGCCCGGAAAATCCTTTTACCGTTTAAAAATGATAAGCGGAGATGGGAAGAATAAATACAGCGAAACAAGGACCATTCTACTTGATAAATTACTAAACCAACTGCTGGTTTCGCCTAATCCGGCCTCGGACAAAATTACCTTGTCTGTTCATTCATCAAAGAACCTGGATAGCGATATCCGGATCACCGGTATGAACGGGCAAACCATTTACAAGCAAAAAAAATATTTTAATGATGGCACTAATATAATTGAGATATCTCTTACACCCCTGATCAGTAACGGAGTATATGTACTGTATATACAGGCGGGCCAGGAGAGGTATCAGCAGAAAATTATTATCAACAGGCAGAATAACTATTAAAAACTATGTGACCTGTAATTCAATATCCCAAATTCAATTAACTTATGAAACCACCCAAAATCATCCTCATCACAGCTTGTATGCTGTTGTTGGTGCTGTTTACTGCAGCCCAGGGGAAATACACAAAAGTAAAAATCTATCCACCTGCTGACAAAGCAAAAATTTCCAGTCTTGCCGGCCTGTTACAGATCGACCACTTTCATGATGAAGCAGGTGGTGCTATTATAACAGAAATAGGACAACCTGAATTAGAAAAGCTCAGATCAACGGGGTATCCATTTGAAATTCTGAAAGAGGATATCGAAAAAGACCTGCTGGCAGAGAACAAAAAATATTTTGAAGACCGGCAGAAAGGATTGATCAGGATGGATGGTAGTTCCGCAGGAGATATTGCCGGCCGTGTGGCAATTGAGCAAGCTGGAAATACAGTAGCGAATATTATTACAACACCCTCTGCTTTCCAGGTACAGTCAGGTTCTCCCAACCTGGGTGGGTATTATACGTTTGCACAAATGAATACAGCTATGAATGCACTGGTGGCTGCTTATCCTTCTTTAGCTTCAAAAACATCATTAGGCTTATCAGTGGAAGGGCGGGATATATGGTGCATTAAAATATCCGACAATGTTCTGACTGATGAAGCGAATGAACCCGAAGTACTGTATATGGGCTTGCAACATGCCAGGGAGGCTATAG
>CALRSN020000006.1:0-17901 GCA_943370865.1 Bordetella parapertussis | reverse complement strand
TTCACATGATCCAGGTCGCCGGGGATCATGAACAGTTGCCAGAATTTTTCTTCCGGTGTCATCCGGCTTAGCAAGTCGTTTACTCTTTTCTCAATTGGTTGGAGTGGATCCTTGTATAAGGGCTGTTGGGAAAAAGCGAACTGGCTGCAACAAAACAGGAAGAAAAAAAGAACATTTCTTTTGCCCATACTTGAGGAAGATTAGGGGGAGAAGGTAAAATAAAAAAGCCCGATAGTTTTAAACGCTACCGGGCTTTTTCTGCTTTAGGGTGGTGTGGGGCGGGATCGAACCGCCGACACAAGGATTTTCAGTCCTTTGCTCTACCGACTGAGCTACCGCACCTTTCCTGAAACACATCAACTTGGTAAGTGGAAGCCTATCCTCGCTTTTATGCTTCGGGGCTGCAAATATAGAGGGAATTCACAAAAAATCCACAATTACAGCCAATAAAGTTTAGAACTACATCCCGTATTCACTCAGGAACTTGATCCGCATGATCTTGAGCTGTTCCCAGTTGAAATTATGGTCGGATAACTCTTCCTGGGCCACCTGTAGTGAAGAAGTATCACAGCTTTTAAAATAATCGATGATCTCGTCCTGCTCATCCTCATCCAGCATCTCATCAATGGCATAATCCAGGTTCAGCTTGGTACCGCTGGCTGCAATGGTTTCCATTTCTTCCAGCATTTCATCCAGCCTCCAGCCTTTGTTTTTAGCGATCGTTTCCAGCGACACTTTCTTATCAGTATTCTGAATAATATAAACCTTGTTACCGCTCTTATTCACCACACTCTTCATCACAAAATCATCCGGCTTTTCAATATTATTGTCCGCCACATATTGAGCGATCATTTCTACAAACGGTTTTCCATACCGCATGGCTTTCCCTTTACTTACTCCCTGGCATTTTTCCAGGTCGGTGATAGTTGTCGGATACATCGTGGCCATATCCTGTAGAGAAGTTTCAAGGAAGATCACAAACGGCGGCAGATTTTTCTTCTTCGCTTCTTTCTGGCGCAATTCTTTCAGCATCTCAAACAACTTCTCATCAGTGGCTGAACCAACAGAAGCTTCTGCATTGCCCTCTTCATCATCAGCGTTGGCATCATCGTAGAGATGATTCAGGATCACCTTAAATGATTTGGGTTTCTTCAGGAAGGCTTCTGCTTTTTTGGTGAATTTCAGTACGCCGTATTCTTCAATATCTTTTACCAGCATCCCTTCCAGTATAAGCTGGCGGATCAGGGAATTCCAGAACAAAGAATCCTTATCATTCCCACTGGCGAATATGTCTAACCCATCGTGGCGGAACATTTGTATCTGCGGTGTCAGTCTGCCAATCAGGATCTGCACCACGTATTCAGTGGCAAAGCGTTCATCCAGTGCTTTAATAGCTTTCAATGCAATGGTGGCTTCCTCTTTGGCTTCTACTTTTTCTTTCGGGTGTTTACAGTTATCACACTCGCCGCAATTCTCTTTTTCATATTCTTCCCCGAAATAACTCATCAATACTTTGCGACGGCAAACACCACTTTCGGCATACGCAACCGTTTCGCCGATCAGTTGTGCCCCCACTTCTCTTTCGCTGAGTGGTTTATCCCGCATGAGATGTTCCAGTTTGCTGACATCCTTATGCGAATAATACAACACACATTTTCCTTCCAGACCATCACGACCAGCACGGCCGGTTTCCTGGTAATAATTCTCAATTGACTTGGGAATATTATAGTGAATCACAAACCGGATATCGGGTTTGTCAATACCCATTCCGAAAGCGATGGTGGCACAGATCACCTGCACATCTTCGCCCAGGAACTGGTCCTGTCGTTCTGCTCTCAGTTTGCTGTCCAGCCCGGCGTGATAAGCAACAGCTTTGATACCATTGGCATTTAAAATATCAGCCAGCTCTTCGGTGGTCTTCCTGTTAAGGGTATAAATAATGCCGCTTTTTTTCTTCATGCTTTTGATAAAGCGGACAATACTTTCGTCGGTCTGTGACTTTTTGATCTTCGGCAGTATCTCGTAATACAGGTTGGTCCTGTTAAAAGAAGAGATAAATATCTTGGGATCTTTCAGATCAAGGTTCTTTACAATATCGCTTTGCACTTTTGGCGTGGCGGTAGCCGTTAAAGCGATCACCGGTATATCCGGGTTTATCTGGATCATCATTTCCCGAAGCCTGCGGTACTCAGGGCGAAAATCATGTCCCCATTCCGAAATACAGTGTGCTTCGTCTACGGCGAAGAACGATATCTTCAGATCCGAGAAGAATTCAAGGTTCTCCTGCTTGGTCAGGGTTTCCGGTGCTACATATAACATTTTTGTTTTGCCGGAGAGCAGGTCATCGTGCACTTCTTTGATCTCTTTTTTATTCAGGGTGGAGTTCAGGAAATGCGCCACTTCATCATTACTGCTGTACCCACGGACCAGGTCCACCTGGTTCTTCATCAGGGCGATCAGTGGAGAAACAATGATCGCTACTCCTTCACTTACCAGGGCTGGTAATTGGTAACAAAGGCTTTTGCCACCGCCGGTCGGCATGATCACAAACGTATCATGACCGGCCATTAATGATTCGATCACTTTTTCCTGGGTGCCTTTGAACTTATCGAATCCAAAATGTTCCTGCAGTGCTTTATGAAGATCAAATTTCTTTTTTGCAGGGGCTGCTTCTTTGCTCTTACTCTTTGCCGTTTTTGTTGCAGCGGCTTTTTTTGTTGTTGCCATTACTCTTAGATTTCCATCGCAGTTTTCAATAAAACTGCAGATTTATTAAGTTACTCATTTTTGACCGATCTTATTTCCTCCGGCGATCATTTTTAAGACCAGCCTGGAAACAATTATCGGGTTAATAAGTGTTTTCTCTTTCTAATCAGCGGGGCGGGGGTGGCAGGACTTCCTGACAGGCTACACAGGCCCCTTTTTTAGAGGACGGCGAAGTTACGACTTGATTACCTGTTTAGCCGGGTCAATTCCGTTAAAATTCGGTGCCAACGGTCGCATAAAGGCAGGTAGGTTCATGGCAAATCCTCTAATTTTGCCCCTTCTTATGGCAATTGACATCAAAAAGATCGCTTTAAACACCATCCGGCTGGAAGCCCAGTCCATTGCAGGACTCTCGGCCTTCGTTAATGATGATTTTGAAAAAGCTGTTGCCGCCATTGCCGGTTGTAAAGGAAGGGTGGTTATCAGCGGAATAGGTAAAAGCGCCGTCATCGCCCAGAAGATCGTTGCCACATTCAACTCCACCGGCACTCCTTCTGTTTTTATGCATGCGGCCGATGCCATTCATGGCGACCTGGGCATGGTGCAGGAACAGGATGTGGTCATTATTATCAGTAAAAGCGGGGAAAGCCCCGAGATAAAAGTGCTGGTCCCCCTGATCCGGAATTTTGGGAACATACTGATCAGTATAGTAGGCAACATAGAGTCTTCTTTAGCCAAACTCTCTGATATCATTTTAAATACCACCGTTGAACAGGAAGCCTGTCCTAATAACCTGGCACCAACTTCCAGCACCACTGCACAATTGGTGATGGGGGATGCGCTGGCGGTTTGCCTGATGGAACTGCACGGTTTTCAATCCGATGATTTTGCCAAGTTTCACCCCGGTGGCTCGTTGGGAAAAAAATTATACCTGCGGGTACATGACCTTTTCGTGAACAACGAAAAACCAAAAGTAGTAGCAGGTGATTCATTAAAAGAGGTGATCGTGGAGATGACCGAGAAGAGACTCGGAATTACAGCAGTGGTGGATACAGATAATCATTTACTTGGCATTATTACCGATGGCGACCTGCGAAGGATGCTGGAAAAGAGTGTACAGATCGACAAAATAACGGCGGGTGATATCATGACAAAAAACCCGATCACTATCGGGCCCGATGAAATGGCCGTAGATGCACTGGACCTGCTGCGGAAAAAAGAGATCACACAACTGGCGGTTAGCGAGAACGGAAAATATGCTGGCATCATACATTTGCATGACCTCGTCCGGGAAGGCCTTCTTTAATCTTATGCTCCGTTTTTCTGCCTTTATTATCCTTTTCTGTTTTTGTTCCTGCCAACAAAAAAAATTGGCTGACCCCTTAATGGCTGAAACGGACCTTGTTGCAGCACAAAGTGATTTTCGCCTTTTTCGGGATATCCTGGAAGATGCACATCCTGCCTTAACGGAATATATAACCACCGACAGAAAGAATTTTCTTTTTGACAGTGTCTATAAAACAATTGACAAGAAACTATCACTAAGAGAGCTGTATAAAAAAATGGCCTTCCTTGTCAACGAAACGGGTTGCTCGCATACCTATACCTCGTTGCCAGCTGCTTTAACCGATACATTGTACAACAGGAAATTATTCTTCCCTTTTCCGGCAATACTGCTGAATAACGGGCTTTATATTAATTCTGACGACGAATTACCACACGGAACAAAAATCCTTTCGGTTAATGGTATCCCAACCAACCGCATCCTGGATTCACTCATGTTTTACAACCCGGTAGAAGGTTTTCACCGGGAAACACAACGGTATGCAACGGCGGGTGATTTTGGTTTTGATTATTATGTACATTTTGGCGTACCGAAAAAATTTGAGTTGCTGCTGAAAGATACCAGCGGCAAAATTGAAACGCAGCTCTTCGACCCGGTTACATTGGACGAGCTGACTACAAGGAAAAACAGCAGTTACTATTACGATGCCACCGATGTTATCTATTCCTTTTCTATTAATGATGAGACCGGCTATGCATTGTTACGGTTAACAGATTTTGAAATGGGCTCTTCCAACCAGCAGACGGCATTTGAGAATTTTTTGAAGAATTCTTTTGAGTTGCTCTCCAAAAAGAAAGAGATCCGTCATCTTATTATTGACCTGCGGGAGAACACGGGCGGCGACCTTTATAATTGCTTCCTCCTGCATTCGTACCTTGCTAAAAATCCATTCCCGGAGTATAAAAAGGTTTTCTCCCGGGTGAGAAAGATCTCTTATGAAGATTATTTGTCAGTGGCAACAGACTTTGCGGATATAGGAAAAATAAACACCCGGCTAAAAAAAGAATTTCTTGCCAGGTCACCTTATGGATATTATATACCTGACTCATTGATAGATATATGGCAGCCCGATCCGCTAAGGTTTACAGGCAGTACTTATATTATTACCAATCACAAAGTGGCTTCTGCAGCTTCCTATTTCATTTTACTGACAAAAAATAACGGCACAGCCATGGTCATTGGCACAGAGACCTGCGGAGGTGATTATTCGGGAAACGGCTTCAGAATGCTCGAATACCAGTTGCCCGCTTCCGGTATCCGCTTTAATTTCCCTTATGCAAAGATGATCTATTCCTATAATGAACGTAAAACCGGGCGGGGGCTTATTCCCGATTACGCTGTTCCGGACACCTATTCTTCCTTTATTAAAAATGAAGATTGCCAGCTTCTATATATTAACGACAGCCTGATCTTAAAAAATAAATAGCTTTGCCCTTCATTTCGAAAACGAGGAACCATTAATGAACAAACATCACTACGTAGCAATTATGGCCGGCGGCATCGGCAGCCGATTCTGGCCAATGAGCCGCACGAACTATCCCAAGCAGTTTCTCGACATACTGAATGTGGGAAAAACGCTGATCCAGCAGACCTATGAACGCTACAGTAAGTTTGTGCCGAAAGAAAATATCTACATCGTTACCTCGCAGGATTATGTGGAGTTGGTAAAAAAACAATTACCACATATTCATATCGAAAATATTATCAGCGAACCTTCCCGAAAGAATACAGCCCCCTGTATTGCCTATATTGCTTTTAAACTGATGAAGAAGGATCCTAAAGCGGTCATGATCGCGGCGCCTTCTGACAACCTGATCCTGGATACAGACGAGTTCATCAAAACAGCTACCAAGGCCCTCCATTTCGTGGATCATATTAATGCCTTTGTTACAATTGGCATAAAACCCACTTATCCCAACACCGGATATGGTTATATACAGCATGATACCGTTGAAGCAGCCCCGGATATTCATAAAGTAAAAACCTTCACCGAAAAACCCAATGAAGAGTTGGCAAAGGCTTTTATTGCCAGCGGCGATTTTTTATGGAATGCCGGCATCTTTACCTGGAAAGTAAGTAACATCATTACAGCTTTTGAAAAACATCTCCCGGAAATGTATGAAGTGTTTGCGGCTGAGAAAGACAAATTCAATACCCCGGAGGAAACAGAAGCCATTGAACAGATCTATCCCCAGTGTACCAATATCTCAATTGATTTCGGTATCATGGAAAAAGCAGATAATGTATATGTGATACCGGCCTCTTTTTCCTGGAGTGACCTCGGAACCTGGAACAGCGCCTGGGATAATATGGAGAAAGATTATTTCGGGAACGCCGTTTCGGGCAACAGTGTGATGGTGGTGGATGCCAATAACTGCATGGTGCATGTTCCCGATAACAAATTAGTGCTGTTGCAGGGATTGCATGATTACATCATTGTCGATACCAAGGATGTATTATTGATCTGCAAGAAAGACCAGGAACAGGAGATCAAGGAATATGTGGCAGAGGTCAAACGAAATAAAGGAGATAAATTCTTATAATTGGAAATCCCCGGTAAGTATGCCGGGGATTTTTTAATTTTAGTTACAATTCTTTTTATGACACCTTATCCTCTCCACAACATTCTCTTCCTCGATATTGAAACAGTGCCGCAGCACCCTTCTTTTGAATTAGTGCCCAACGACTGGAAAGATCTCTGGACCAAAAAAGCAGAAGCCTTGCTCCGCAACCGGGAAGATGAAACCACGGAAAGTATTTATCCAAGGGCTGGCATCTATGCAGAATTTGGTAAGATCATCTGCATCAGCTGTGGTGTGTTGCAAGGGACCGGCGACCAGAAAAAGATCGTTCTCAAATCATTTGCGGGTGATAATGAAAAAATAGTATTACACGAGTTCTCCGAGATGTTGAAGAAATGGTCAGCCGGGGAACAAAAATTCTTATGTGCCCATAACGGGAAAGAGTTTGACTTTCCTTATTTATGCCGCCGACTGATCATCAACGGGCTCCCCATACCGGGTATCCTTAATGCGAGCGGTAAAAAACCCTGGGAAGTCAGCCACCTGGATACCATGGAACTCTGGAAGTTTGGCGATTTCAAAAGTTATACCTCGCTGAACCTGCTGGCCCATGCTCTCGGCATTGCCACCCCCAAGGATGATATTGATGGCAGCATGGTCTGGGAAGTGTACTGGAAAGAAAAGAATACCGAACGCATTGTGACCTATTGCCAGAAAGATGTGATCACAGTAGTACAGATCTTTTTAAGAATGCAGGGTGAACCGCTGATCAAAAATGAAAATATAGAAATTAAGAGCTAAGAGGAACTAAGAGAAAAAGAACAAATGGGCTTCCACGAAAGTTGTTCCTTGCCTTATTCCTTATATCATAACAGGAGAAATAAATTATATGCAAAGAACCAATTATTCATCCGGTGCCAAATGGGAAGATATTGTCGGCTATAGCCGGGCGGTTAAAATCGGTAATACTATTGAAGTCACCGGAACCGTGGCCGTTGATGCCAACAGCAACCTGGTAGGAAAAGACGATGCGTATGCACAAACAAAGTATATCATCGAAAAGATAGAAGCTGTGTTGAAAAGAGCCGGTGCCTCGCTGCAGGATGTGGTCAGGACAAGAATGTTTGTTACTGATATTGCCCGCTGGGAAGAATATGGTAAAGCACATGGTGAATTCTTCGGCCAGGTGAAACCCTGTACCAGCATGATCGAAGTAAAAGGATTAATAGATCCGGATTACCTGATTGAGATAGAAGCCACCGCCATTATTGCATAATATGAATATTGAAAGTTTACGGGAGTATTGCTTATCCAAACCGGGTGTGGAAGAAACACTTCCCTTCGGACCAGATACATTAGTGTTTAAAGTCAACAATAAAGTATTCCTGTTAACAGGACTGGATGAAGCAGAGCTGCGATTCAATGTAAAATGTGACCCGGATAAAGCTCTTGAACTGCGGGAAGAGTTTTCCTGTGTATTACCCGGTTATCACATGAACAAGAAACACTGGAATACAATTGTCGTGGATGGTTCAGTTTCCACCAAACAACTCAAAGAATGGATCGATCATTCCTATGAACTGGTGGTTGGCAAAAAGAAAAACTGATCCTCCTCTTAGTTTCATCTACTAATTTGCACATTATCTCATTTTCAAATTGCTCCCTTGCAGCTCCAATCCAAACTCCCCAACGTCGGCACCACCATTTTTACTGTGATGAGTGCTTTAGCCAATGAATACAAAGCCGTGAACCTGGGCCAGGGTTTCCCCGATTTCCCGATGAGCTATGAACTGACCGGGCTGGTGAATGAAGCCATGCAAAATAACTTCAACCAGTATGCACCGATGCCGGGCTGGATGCCGTTACGGGAAGCGATCGCTGAGAAAGCAGCCTACCTGTATGCTGCAAACATCAACCCGGATACAGAGATCACCATCACACCCGGGGGAACTTATGCCATCTATTCCTCGCTTACTGCTATCCTGCAACCCGGTGATGAAGTGATCGTATTTGAACCAGCCTACGATAGCTACATTCCAAATATCGAGATCAACGGGGCAAAAGCGGTAACAGTTGACCTGGTTTATCCCGCTTATCATATTGACTGGCAGGCTGTGAAAAGGGCGGTGACAGCAAAAACCAAAGCGATCATCATTAATTCACCGCACAACCCTACAGGAAGTGTGATTAGTGAAAATGATATTCAGGAACTTAGAAAGATAACGGAGGGTACTAATATTTTCATCATCAGCGATGAAGTATATGAACACCTGATCTTTGATCATATCCCGCACCAGAGTATGCTGCGCTATCCCGACCTGCTGCAACGGAGTTTTGTTTGTTTCTCTTTTGGCAAAACTTATAACTGCACCGGCTGGAAGCTAGGCTATTGCATTGCACCGGCAGAGCTGACCAAAGAGTTCAGGAAAGTACACCAGTATAATTGCTTCAGCTGCTTTACCCCTTCACAGGTGGCATTAGCCAAATTTCTTAAGAATAAAGACGCTTACCTTTCGCTATCTTCTTTTATACAGGAGAAAAGAGACTATTTCAAACAGCTGATGCAGTCAACGAAATTTTCGTTGAAAGATTCCTATGGCAGCTATTTTATCTGCGGCACGTATGAACGGATCAGCGTGGAAGGCGATAAGGCCTTTGCTATCCGCCTCACCAAAGAAGCCGGCGTGGCTACAATACCAGTCTCGGCTTTTTATCAAAATGGGAAAGATGATAAAGTGCTGCGCTTCTGTTTTTCGAAGAATAAAGAAACGCTGGAAGCCGCCGTTGAAAAATTAGCCCGCATCTGATGTCCATTGATCCCCGCTATAAAGGAATCATCTATATGCTCTTCGCAGCATTAGGTTTTTCATTAATGGGCGGGGCTGCCAAATTATTGAAAGGAAGTTTTGGTGCGGGTCAGCTGGTATTCTGGAGAAACATGGTGGGACTGCTTGTATTAATAGCCGGGTTTACGATGCGGCCACCGGTTAACAAAGGCGGAAAGTTTCATTTATTGCTTTTCCGGGGTATGATGGGTACAACAGCTTTGTACACTTTATTGTATTGTATCCTTCATTTACCGCTGGGGACAGCGATGACCTACAATCTTACTTCTGCCTTATTCATTGCCGTCTTTTCTTTTTTATTGTTCCGGGAATACCATGGAAGGATTGTATTACTGGCGGTGGTGCTGGGCTTCCTGGGTATGCTGCTTATCTATAAACCAGCCATTCATTTTCCCTGGTACTATCATGTGGCAGGTTTACTATCAGGGATAACTTCGGCACTTGCTTATATCACCGTCAACCGCCTGGCCGGTTATTATGATACCAGGATAATTGTTCTTGCATTTATCGGCACCGGCGTATTGGTCCCCTTAATTTTTATGGCAAGCGGTTATCTTTTCCATATCCCCGCTGATGATGTTTTCTTTATCCGCTGGAAATGGCCAACTGGTATTGAATGGTTCTATGTACTATGGCTGGGTCTCGCAGCTTTGTTTGGCCAATACTTCGTGACCAAAGCCTATGGCGCTGATAAAGCGGGCATGGTTTCAGCGATTGGTTATGCCAATATCGTCTTCTCCGTCTTTATTGGCATGGCCCTGGGCGATGATTTCCCCGACTGGATGTCACTGACCGGTATCCTCTGCATCATTACCAGCGGCGTGATCATTTCACTGGTCAAAAAGAGCCGTTCATAAGGGCTTTTCGGTAATTTATAAACTTTTATTTGCTGGTCTGGAATCTTTAATCGTATATTTGCGATATAAGATTAACAAAATGGCATTCCACAAGAAAGAAGAATTTTCACAGAAAGAACAGGACCTGGCGAATTTTGCCAAGGCCATGAGTCACCCTGCCCGTATCGCTATCCTGAAAGTGCTGGCGCAGCGCAATGAATGTATCTGCGGTGAGATCGTGGATATCTTGCCATTGGCGCAATCCACCGTATCCCAGCATTTGAAAGAGTTGAAGAACGCCGGGCTCATCAACGGAACTGTTGACGGGCCCCGCAGTTGCTATTGCATCAACTGGAAAGCTTTTGAAAAATTCAATAGCGAGTTTACTTCGCTGTTCAATAACCTGAAGGTGAAAAACGAAAAAGCCTGTTGCTAAGTAAACTTTTTAACTACCCAGCGTATGAACATAACATATCGTATGGCTGATAAAGCAGAACTACCGGTTATCGCCGACTTGCTCACAAAAAACAAACTCCCTGCTTCAGATATTACGGACATCCCGGTTGATTTTATTATTGCCACGGATGACAACAACCGGGTGATTGGAAGCATCGCCGTTGAACGGTTTGAAACGGAAGGTCTATTAAGGTCCTTTGCCGTAGATAAATCATACAGGGATCAAAAGATTGGCAGCACTTTATTCGACCGGCTTATCGACTACAGCCTTCAGTCAGGAATTAACAACCTGCATTTGCTGACCACCACGGCCAAAAACTATTTTACCGCAAGGGGATTTACTGTTCTGCAACGGGAAGAAGCTCCTGCTTCTATTCAGGCAACTACCGAGTTCTCCTTTCTTTGTCCCTCTTCCTCTACGTATATGAAAAGAGTTCTAACCAATTCAACTAAATAAACAATCTAAAATAAAAGCCATGAATAACGATGCTCAATTAAAAGAATTAGTCAAAGAAAAGTATAGTGAGATTGCAAAGCAGTCCAAAGACCTGAATGCAGCTTCCTGCTGCGGGGCCACCTCGGCCTGTTGCGGAGATGATGTGTATAACATCATGGCCGATGATTATACAAAACTGGAAGGCTATAACCCGGATGCCGACCTCGGCCTGGGTTGCGGTTTACCCACCGAATTTGCAAAGATCAAAGAAGGCAATACGGTGATTGATCTCGGCAGCGGCGCCGGCAATGATGCTTTTGTAGCCCGCAAACTGGCCGGTGATAAAGGAAAGATCATTGGTATTGATTTTACCGAGGCAATGATTGCCCGTGCAAGGGAGAATGCGGAGAAACTGGGCTTCAACAACGTGGAGTTTCGCCAGGGCGATATTGAAGATATGCCCGTTACTTCCAACAAAGCCGATGTGATCGTCAGCAATTGTGTGCTGAACCTGGTTCCCAATAAACACAAAGTATTCAGCGAGATCTACCGGGTATTAAAACCCGGCGGGCATTTCTCCATCTCTGATATTGTGCTGGAAGGTGAATTACCGGCCAAATGGAAAGAAGTGGCGGAACTCTATGCCGGTTGTGTATCCGGCGCTATTCAAAAAAGCGAGTACCTCGGCATTATTGAAGAGGCGGGTTTCAAAAATATCACCCTGCAAAAAGACAAGACCATTGTAATTCCTGATTCGATCCTCGCCGAGTATTTAAGCATCGAAGAATTGGCCGAATACAAAAAAGGAGAAACAAGGATCAGCAGTATTACAGTATATGCAGAAAAGCCGGCTAAGGATGACCGTAACTGTTGTGAACCCGGCAGTGGTTGTTGCTAAAGTATTTTTTAACCATAAATAGTATAGCCATGAACACAAACATTCAATTGCAGAAAGACCCCGGCTGTTGCGAAACAGGTAGTCTTTGCTGCGGAAGCGGCGGCGGATGCTGCTAAAATTTGCAGAGGAGGGAATGGTCCCTCCTCTCTTAATAAACTAACTGAACAGTATGCAAAAAAAACTATCCTTTCTCGACAATTACCTGACCCTATGGATCTTCCTGGCCATGGGGATGGGGGTAGCCATTGGTTATTTTATTCCATCGGCTGAATCGTTTATCAATTCCTTTCAATCCGGCAGCACCAATATTCCCATTGCGATCGGCTTAATATTGATGATGTATCCGCCGCTGGCCAAAGTGAAATATGAAGAGTTGCCCAAGGTATTTGCCAACAAAAAAATATTGCTTCTCTCGTTAATACAAAACTGGATCGTGGGCCCGTTGCTGATGTTTGCCTTAGCGGTTATTTTTCTCCGGGATGAACCCGGCTATATGACGGGATTGATCCTCATCGGTATTGCCCGTTGCATTGCGATGGTGATCGTCTGGAATGACCTGGCGGGTGGTGACAGGCTCTATGCTGCTGGCCTGGTCGCCTTCAACAGTATCTTCCAGGTGGTATTCTACAGTTTTTATGCCTGGATATTTATTACCAAACTTCCGCCTTTGCTGGGATTAAAAGGATATGAGGTCAATATCACCATCGGCGAAGTGGCGCAAAGTGTATTTATCTATCTCGGCATTCCTTTTCTAGCCGGGATGATCTCGAGATACCTGCTCATCAAATGGAAAGGAGAAAACTGGTTCACACAGAAATACCTTCCTGCTATAAGTCCCGTTACGTTAATTGCCCTGCTATTTACTATCGTTGTTATGTTCAGCCTCAAGGGCAACCTGATCGTACAGATCCCAGGTGATGTGTTGCTGATCGCCATACCGCTGACTATCTATTTTGCCATTATGTTCTTTTCGGCCTTCTATCTTTCTAAAAAAGCCGGTGCTGATTATTCCAAATCCACATCGCTGGCTTTTACAGCTGCCGGTAACAATTTTGAATTAGGTATTGCCGTCGCTATTTCTGTTTTCGGTATCAATTCACCCGCAGCTTTTGCCGCGGTGATCGGGCCGTTGATCGAAGTGCCGGTATTAATATTATTGGTTCGTTTTGCTTTAGCACAACAAAAAAAAATCAAACCCACCAACGCATGAAAAAGAAATTGCTTTTTGTTTGTATCGAGAACAGTAACCGTTCGCAGATGAGCCAGGCCTTCGCCAATATGCTTGGCGGCGAAAATGTAGCAGCTTATAGTGCCGGTTCCAAACCTTCTGGTATCGTGAACCCCAAAGCTATTGCCGCTATGAAAGAACTGGGTTATGATCTCAGCACCCATGACAGCAAAAGTTTGGATGAGGTAAAAGCCTTTGCTCCTTTTGATGCGGTTGTCACGATGGGTTGTGGTGATGCCTGCCCCTGGATGCCCGCCAAACAATTCATTGACTGGCAGATCCCTGATCCCAAACATATGGAGCCGGAAGAATTCAATAAGGTGCGGGATTATATCCGGGATAAGGTAAAAATATTGCTGGAAGACTTATCAGTTAAACCGTCTTAACCGCCGATCAGGTTCAGCTGCGCTTTGCCTTGCATTCAATCTTTCCCTGAATATCTTTTTTAACTGTTCCAGGTATTCCGAACTGAAGCCATTACCGGAAAGCAAAAAATAGCGAAGCCGTTTCAGCTTCCTGAGTTTTTGTACGGGTAGTTGTTTAAAAAGATTATTAGAGATATTCAACTGTTCCAATGAAGTAAGGTTGCCTATATCATCACTGATGGATTCAATACGGTTGAAATCAAGGCCGAGTGACCGCAATTGCCGGAGACGATAAACAGCAGCCGGAATTTTCGCCAGCTTATTATTTGATAATTGTAATGTTTGCAACTCCTCCATTCCATCTATATTGTCCGGTAGTTCCTGGAGGTTATTATTGACCAATCCAAGTGTATGCAGCTTCTTAAGCCTGTTCATAGTAAGCGGAATTCGTTTTAACCTGTTGAAAGAAAGATTAAGCACTTTCAGTTGTGACAGGTTGCCAATATTATCCGGCAACTCTTCGATCTCATTTCCTTCCAGGTCCAGCTGTTCCAGCAGGGTCATTTTTTCAATACCATCCGGGATGCTTTTTAATTCAATTCCCTTTGCCAGCAGTCGTTTCATATTCTGCAACCGGGAAAACTGGAGGGGCAAATTGCGCAGCGGGTTATTGTCCAGCCGCAGGTATTCGAGCCCTTGCATATCAGCAATAAAAGCCGGAATGATTTTTATCTGGTTGTCACCCAGGTCCAGCTGCTTGAGGTTTTTAAATCCTGCTATTTCAGCAGGAACAGCACTGAGGTCAGACGAGGATAAATTAAGGTACTCTACCTGGTCCGGGTTTTTTAATGCCGCTTCCAGTGTATTAAAATATCCCTTTGGTGGTTGTGCGGTTACCGACAACTGCAGGCAAAGAAGAACCAGTAGTATGTGTATATTCTTTTTCATTTCGGATCCAGGATATTTGCGCCCCACCAGATATGATACATCGACTTGGTGACAATGATCTTGTTTAAAAAACCCTGGTCGGCAACTCTCATCCCGGTTATATTTTCATATTCATCTCTTACATATTCCAGGAAAATAAAAGAATGCCCGTAGCTGGCCAGGTTATCTCTTGCCCTTGGATTATCAATGCCATATCTCACTTTTTCAAAATCACTGACATAAACAAAGACCTGTACAACAGCACCGGGAAGCAATTCTCCATTCCAAACTTGTGTATTTCCTTTTATCTGGCCAAGTTTTGCCAGTTGTATGGCCCCGGCGCTTCCGCAAGCTCTCATATCCGGGAGGCTTCTCCAGATCTCATTGTTCTGAGTATTGATATTCCAGGTCCAGTCAAATGCTTGTTTGGGAGTTAAAAAGGGAGTAGCCATTGAAGCAGGTATCCAGTCGTTCAAGGGCTTTCCCGTTACTTCCAAAAAAGCCCGGTTTACCCGGTCCCGGGCCACTTTAAAACAAAGTCCTCCGCAATTTCTTTGACTATCCGGCATTTCTTTAAACCGGCACACTACGCTGTCCCCGATCGTGTGGCCGGTAGCAACATGCCCATTTGCTTCTTCTAATGCTATACTGAGCAGCCGTTGCTGAATCCTTGAAGTCGCTGGTTTCACCGGCCCATGCCGGTGAGGTGAAACTTCCTTCGGAAAAAACCCAAACGGGGTTCCAAAAAGTAAGACTATCAGGGCTGCTTTATACAAAGGGTTACAGGTTTTATCATCAAACGGCTTTTGACGGGTTTTATTGAGAAAAGATTAATCCATTTTTGAATAAGGTCTTTACTTTGCGGAAAGATTTCCTTTTGAACAGTCCATTCTTACCTGCCGGTATCTATAAACTGCTTTTTGTTCTACTGGCTATTGCCTGTATTCCCGGGCTCTTTGTGCCTTTGCTGGATAATGATTCAGCGCACCATGCCAGCATTGCCCTGCGCATGCACCTGACCGGTGATTATGTAAGTCTTATTGACCAGTCAGGCGATTACTTAGATAAGCCGCATTTGCTATTCTGGCTTTGCGCCGCCAGTTATAAGATCTTTGGTGTGACTTCTTTTGCGTATAAATTTCCGACGCTGCTCTTTACGATCCTCGGCACTTATTCCACCTATCGCCTCGGAAGATCATTATATAATAACGAAGTGGGTAAACTCGCCGCTCTTGTTATTGCAGCCGCTTTTGCTTACCTGCTGGCCAATAATGATGTCCGCATGGATGGCATACTTGGTGCAGCGATTGCCTTGTCCTGCTGGCAACTGGTAGAGTTTATCCAGCATAAAAAATTATTGAACATTGCTGGCGCCGCATTAGGCCTGGCCATTGGTTTTTCCACCAAGGGACATATTGCGGTCTTTGTTCCGGCAGTAGCTGCATTCTTTTATATCCTGTACCGCAAAGAATGGAGCCTGTTCCTGAACTGGAAATGGTTGCTGTTGTTAGTGCTCTTTGGTTTGTTCATTGCACCGGTGGTATATAGTTATTACCTGCAATACAACCTGCACCCGGAGAAAATAGTAAGAGGCAAGGATCATATCAACGGTGTTACATTTATCTTATTCAACCAGAGTGTTGAACGCTTCAGCGGTGGCATGGGTGGTGATGCTAAGAATGATTATTTCTTTTTCCTGCATTCCTTTTTGTGGGCTTTCGCTCCCTGGAGCATATTGACCTATATCGCGATGGCGGGGAGGATCAAAGATTTCCTGCAACGCAAACAGGAATGGGCCAGCACCGGGACTTTTATCGTGGTAGCATTGGTTGTTTCGCTGTCGGGATTCAAACTGCCGCATTATATCAATATCATTTTCCCGTTAGCGGCCGTTATCACATCGGTATTTATTCTTGGCAAAACAACCACCCCACGCTGGGTCAAAATAATTTTTACCATTCAGTTGACCGTTGCCATTTTGTTATTGCTGTTAAGCGCCGTGATCAATATATGGGCCTTCCCATTAAAATCCTGGTGGATCGCTGCGGTACTGATCTTATTGCTCGCCGCTGTTTTTTATTATATCAAAACCACCCTACTGGATCGTTTACAAAAGGCGGTCAGTCTTTCTGTGGCCACGATGGCGCTGGTCTTCTTTTTACTCAACAGCAATTTTTACCCGCAGTTATTAAAATACCAGGCGGGTGAATCATTGGCCACCATCACAAAAGGCAAGGTTAACCCGCCTGATGTATATGTGTTGCCCAATAGTTACAGTGCTTCTTATGTTTTCTATTCCTCCTCGAAATTCAAACGCTTTGATGATTCCTTGTTGCAAAGTGGAAAAAAAGTTTGGTTACTGACAGAACCGGGGCCCTTGGAAAAACTGAAAGAAGAAGGCTATGAAACCGGACAGGTCTATTCCGCCACGCATTTCAGGATCACCAAGCTGAGCCTGAAATTTGTGAACCCGGCCACCCGGGATAAAGAATGTTCTTCCATGATGATCGTGGAGATCACCGGTAAGAAAAATAAAGCCGCTGCTGAATAATGATCACCTTGCTTAAAAATATTTCCGGACGTCTCACCATCACCCAGGTGATAGGGATCGGGCTGTTCATCCGCCTCATCGCCGTTTTCTTTTCACCGGGCTATGCTTTTCATGATGATCATTTTGAAATGCCCGAACTGGTCTTTAAATGGAAAGACGGTATCTCTTTTTTATGGACCGGCAGCGATGTGCATGTGTTCAGCCTCATCTATCCGGGCATGATGTATCTTTTATTTGAAGCCTGTCACGCCGTGGGTATTCATCAACCGGAAGACATGATGTTCGTGGTGCGGCTGGTACATGCATTAGTTTCCTTACTCAGTATTTATTATGCCTATGCGTTAACACTCCGGCTCACGGCACAAAAAGATACAGCCATTCTCGTGGGGCTGGCGATGGCCTTGTTCTGGATCTTCCCGTTCATGTCGGTCCGTAATCTGCGGGAATTTTTCTGCATTCCCTTTTTACTGATGGGCAGTTATTATATCGCTGATCCGAAAGCGGGCACCCGTTCCATCTTTTTGGCGGCTCTTTTCTTTGCTATTTCGTTTTCTATCCGCCTGCAGGTCATCTTTATTCCGTTAGGTGTTGGCCTGTGCTGGCTTTTTTATAAACCGTATCATAAAAAAGCGATCCTGTTTGCGGTGGCTTTTGGAATAATGTTTATGCTCACCCAGGGTTTGTTCGATTTGATTTATTACGGCGATCCCATTGCTTCCATCAAAGAGTATTTCCGTTTCAATTCCGACCCGGTGAATATCGGCATACAACCGCAGGGTCCCTGG
>CALRSN020000005.1:0-19187 GCA_943370865.1 Bordetella parapertussis | reverse complement strand
AATAGAAGTCAGTTCCGGCACCCGGTGTACCATCGTAAGCTGTAAGTATATTTCCGGGAGGGCCGTAGGAAAGACTGGTGCTGTTGGACAATGGTGTTGAAATTCCTGGTCCAGTAATCTGGTCTGTTCGTATATAATTGAACGTTGCTGTTTGTGATGATGCAGCATAATTCTGCATGGCAAGCGTATCAATAATACCTGTAATCGTTACGCAAAGGCGAACACAGGTCACCATCCCATCTTGCGGATTAAACTGGGGGAATTTGACGGGAATAGAGGTGGTTCCGGTTGGAAAGGCAATGGTTGTATCAAAAGCTGTCGACCCCGGCGGAAAACCAACAGGGCACTGTGCATTTGATGAATGATGATTCAACAACAAGATGAAAAGCAAAAGAAAAGATGTGAAAGTTTTTGTATAGATGTGTTTCATAGGGTATGTTTTGGTATCACACGGGTATCTGTTTGAAGGATAAAAGTAGGCAAGTGGGTATTGGTTAGCAACTGTATAACTGCCCTATTTTAAAACCGGTATTTAATGAACATCCACAGTGATTGTTCCTGTAAATTTCAACATCTTAATACAGGTAAACTTTGTACCTAGTGGTAGTAGAATAAAAAGATAAAATACCTGTATGCTTTTTTTTCGACAGTCATTACACCGGGTTTTTTACTAAGGAAATCCACAATCAGCCAGTAACTTTGCGTTCAATCATGCGAATTGCGGTAAATACAAGGTTTTTGCTGGATGACTATCTTGAGGGATTTGGCTATTTTTTATACGAAACGATCCGGAGAATTGTTGCCGATAACCCACAGCATGAGTTTATTTTCATTTTCGACCGGCCTTATAACCGACGGTTCATCTTTGCTGATAATGTAAAAGCCGTGGTGACCGGCCCTCCGGCCCGTCACCCCCTGCTATGGAAATTGTGGTATGATATAAAAGTGCCAGCCCTTTTAAGAAGGCACAAAGCAGATGTTTTTGTGTCCTGCGATGGTTTTTGTTCTTTGTCAACAAAAGTTCCGCAGTGCCTGGTACTGCATGATCTGTCTTTTTTACATTACCCGGCTTTTGTAAAAAAATCACACCTGTTATTTTGTAAAAGGTATACAGCAAAATTTTTAGAGAAAGCGAAGTCAGTGGCTACTGTTTCCATCTTTTCCAGGAACGATATTCTTGCACATTACCCTGTCAATAAGGATAAAATAGATGTAGTATACAGTGCGGTTAAAGAAATTTTTCAACCGGTGAGCAGGGAAGTAAAAGAAAAGGTTAAAGAGAAGTATACTGACGGGAAAGAATATTTTTTATATACAGGAGCCATACATCCCCGGAAGAACCTAATGAACCTGCTGAAGGCTTTTTCTGTGTTCAAGAAAAAACAAAAAAGTAACCTGAAGCTGGTACTGGCAGGAAGGCTGGCCTGGAAGTTTGATTCTTTTGTTGAGGCATTGAAGACATACAAATACAAGGATGATGTGTTGCTGACGGGCTATTTGCCGGAAGAAGAATTAGTAAAATTGACCGCCTCTGCTTATGCCATGGTGTATCCCTCTTTGTGGGAAGGTTTTGGGGTGCCTGTAGTAGAAGCAATGCGTTGTGAAGTACCGGTGATCACATCTTCCAATTCTTCTATGCAGGAAATAGCAAGAGATGCTGCTTTATATGCCGATCCGGCCAATTATAACTCAATAGCTGACCAAATGTTGTTGCTCTACAAAGACGAAAGCGTAAGAGCTGAACTAATTATAAAAGGAAAAATGGTTGAGCAGGAGTATACATGGGCAAGGACGGCAGACCTGTTATGGCAATCCATATTGAAAGCTGTCAGCTGATTTCATTTACCTTTGCCTTCTTTTAATAACAAAATATGAGTAAATCAACGATCACAATCGGGGTGAATATGGATGCAAACCGGTTACCGGAATCTATTGAATGGTCCGCATCAGACACTACCGTGGAAAATGCCCAAAAAGCAAAAGCATTCATGCTGTCTTTTTGGGATAGTGCAGAAAAAACAGCTTTACGTATTGATCTCTGGACAAAAGACATGATGGTGGATGAGATGGCAGATTTCTTTTACCAGACCATGATGACAATGGCAGATACGTATGGGAGAGCCACCAATCACCCGGAGGCGGTGGATGATATGAAAAAATTTGCTAAAGAATTCTATCATAAATGCAGGGAAAAACAAATGAAGGAAAATAAAGCGTAAGAAAATTTAAAAATAATGCTATGAGTCTCGAGCAAAAAATAATGACAGAATTAAAGGCAGCGATGCTGGCCAAGAATGAAGCTGCACTGAGAAGTCTTCGGGCTGTAAAAGCAGCCATCTTATTAGTAAAAACCTCGGAAGGTGCCAGTGGCGAATTAACGGAAGACGATGAAATTAAATTATTGCAGAAACTGGTGAAACAGCGGAAAGATTCGTTGGAAATATTTCAGCAACAAAACAGGACCGACCTGGCACAAAAAGAACAGGAAGAGATCGCTGTGATCGAAAAGTTTTTGCCCGCACAATTAACTGCAGAAGAAATTAAAGCTGAGTTAGCAAAGATCATTGCTGCAACCGGCGCTTCTTCACCAGCAGATATGGGCAAAGTGATGGGAGCTGCCACAAAACAACTGGCTGGAAAAGCTGATGGAAAGACGATCTCAGCATTCGTAAAGGAGTTGTTAAACAAATGAAACAATAACCGGCTCTAAAATTTGCTCACCGATAATTACGTTAGGGGATTAATCATCATTTTGCCATTATGATCCTTGATATTGTTTTTGCTATTGTCATGCTTCTTGCTGTTATCAGGGGTTACCAGCGGGGGCTGATCATCGGTATATTTTCGTTTGTGGCAATTATCGTTGGATTGGCAGCTGCTATCAAATTGTCTGCTGTTGCAGCCGGTTATATAGGGTCTGCTGTAAAAATATCTGACCAGTGGCTGCCTGTCGTTTCATTTATTGTTGTCTTCCTGGTCGTGGTATTGCTGATACGCTGGGGAGCCAATGCTATTGAAAGTACAGTGGAAGTTGTGATGCTGGGCTGGTTAAATAAAATAGGCGGAATATTACTTTATATAGTTATTTATACCATTGTGTTCAGCGTAGTACTTTTTTATGCTGAACAGGTAAAGCTTATACAACCCGAGACCATTCACCAATCTGTGACCTATACTTATATTCAGCCCTGGGGCCCAAAAGCTATTGATGGTTTTGGAAGAATCATACCTGTTTTTAAAGACATGTTTACAGAGCTTGAGAATTTCTTTGGTGCTGTTTCAAAAGATATACCTCCCCGGTAGTTTCTGTGTGTATTTGACAAAGCCCCCGAAACTCTTACCCGGCCAATATCTTGATAGCTGCGTGAACCCGATGGGCAAAAACCTGCAAAAGCAAAACAACTTTTTAAAACAACCCTGTTGCGCCTATATTTGCGGCAACCTCATCCTTTTATACAGCAAACTGAGCGTTTTTGCGCCAAAACGATTATTTTAGTCCCTGAATTTGGGGATAGCACGAACCGAATTGACTGCCCATGGAATACGAGATCAAACAACAGGATAAGTTCAGGTTTATTGAAGAAGGCAACGGGGAGCCGTTGGTGCTTTTGCATGGCCTGTTTGGAGCACTAAGCAATTTCAGGACCCTTATTGAATATTTTAAGCAACATAATAAAGTAATAGTACCAATGCTCCCGCTGTTGGAGATGGACATATTACATACATCTGTTGGCGGATTGGCCAAGTTTGTCCATAAATTCCTGGATGCAAGAGCACTTGATAAAGTGCACTTAATGGGTAACTCCTTAGGCGGACATGTAGCCCTGGTGCATACATTAAAGCACCCGGAAAGGATAAAATCCCTGATTCTTACCGGCAGTTCCGGTCTTTTTGAAAATGGTATGGGTGATAGTTACCCTAAAAGAGGTGATTATGAATATATTAAGAAAAAGACAGAATTGACATTTTACGACCCCAATACTGCCACTAAAGAGCTTGTAGATGAGGTATATAGCATTACCAATAACCGCCTCAAGGCCATTAAGATCATTGCCTTGGCCAAAAGTGCTATCAGAAATAATCTGGGAGAGGAACTCAATCAAATTAAACAGCCTACGTTATTAGTATGGGGAAATAATGATACGATCACCCCGCCGTTTGTAGCCCGGGAGTTCAATAAGCTGATCCCGAACAGTGAGCTTCATTTTATTGATAAATGCGGGCATGCACCGATGATGGAAGTACCGGATGAATTCAATGCGATACTTCACAAATTTTTGAAAAAGCTCAACGAGCCTGCAACAGTTAAGTAGTCGTTGTGGTCTTATGAAAAACAAAGCCGCTATCCATGTTAACCAGGGAATTACCATCTCAATCATTACCCTGTCTGCATCTTGAGGACAAGGTGTACCAGGCGCTGCAGCTCATGAATGATAATCATGTGACGCACCTGCCCATTGTGGAAGGTGATAAATATGTTGGCATCATCAGTGAAGATGATCTGCTCCAGGCAGAAAATGACAACTCCGAATTAAACACACTACAGCAATCATTTGCCAATACTTCGGTTAAAGAAGATGAACATTTTTTAAAAGCAGTGCAGCTTGCTGCTGAAAATGGATTAAGTGTGGTGCCGGTGGTGAATACTGAAAATGACCTGGTAGCTACCATCGCTTACTCCGATCTTTTAAAACATGCTTCCGAATTTATGAGCCTGAATGAACCCGGTGGCCTGATCGTACTGGAAATGGAAAGCAACCAGTATTCTTTTAACGAGATCAGCAAACTGGTGGAAACGAATGATGCACAAATAACCCAGCTCAATACCACTAATGACCCTGAAACAGGCCTGATGCAGGTAACCATACGCATCAACAAACCCGAGGTTTCAGATATTGTGGCTACGTTTCAGCGGTATGATTATACTATCAAACACTACTTCGGCGAGGAACTATATGTCAATGAATTGCGCAGCAATTACGACAACCTGATGAACTATCTGAAGATATAAACGGGTTTTCCCTGTAATATGCTGAAACTCTTGCGAAAACCAGCTAACTTTAGTTGTTTACGATGAACGCTGCCAATGTCGCAGAATTATAAATATTATACCTGGTTAGTACTCTTGCTGATGGCTGGCAATTCCCTGTTTGCCCAGGAAGTAATAGTTGAAAAGGGTCCTGCCATCAGTTCTGATTCAACTCTTCAAACCCGGGCTGCAAAAAGTGTACAGGAAAATGTTTCGTTCACTATCCGTAACATCATCATCACCGGCAATAAGAAAACAAGAGCCAGTATCATTCTTCGTGAAATACCCCTCCGGTCAGGTGAAGAATATTCCTTACAGGATCTCGTCAAAAGATTCGAAGTTGCCCGCCGGCAGCTGATGAATACAGCACTTTTCATTGATGTGGTTGTTGCCTTAGCCAAGTCGGAAGGTTATATGGTGGATGTGGCAGTGGATGTAAGGGAACGCTGGTATATTTTTCCTGTTCCCTATTTCAAACCTGTTGACAGAAACCTCAACCAATGGCTATTTGAAAAAGGAGCAAGCCTCAGCCGGTTAAATTACGGGTTGAAAATATTGCATAATAATGCCACGGGCAGGAATGATAAATTCAGGCTGTGGCTGGTGGGTGGATATACCAAACAATTTTCCTTCAGTTATGACCGGTTGTATATAGACAAGAAAATGAAATGGGGACTTAGTACCGCATTTGCTATCGGTAAGAACCGGGAAATGAATTATAATACCATTGCTGATAAACAGGTTTTTGTTAAAGATGAAAACAATTTCCTGCGGAGCTTTGTATCAGCGAATGCGGAACTAACCTACAGAAGAGCCATTAAAACGAGACACCGGTTTGGTATCGGCTATACCATGGAAAATGTGAAGGACACCATAGTAAAACTGAATCCTGATTATTTTCAATCTGGCCGTAACCGTATCCAGTTCCCGGAGATCTATTACCGGATGAGCTATTATGATCTTGATTATATCCCTTATCCCACGAAAGGCTATGCTGCGGAAGTATCTATGGGGAAAAGAGGGTTTAATAAAAGCATTAATGTCTGGTACCTCTCAGTAAAAGGTGCAGGCAGCTGGCATACCGGTAAGAAATCATTTATCAATGTGATTGCTTACGGAAATATAAAAGCACCGTTCAAGCAACCTTATTTTATGCAACGCTTCCTGGGTTATGGTGATGCTTTTATGCAGGGATATGAGTATTATGTTGTTGATGGTGTTGCCGGCGGGTTTATAAAAACTACCTATACCCGGGAGTTCTTACAATTCAGTGTGCCAACGCCGGGCAAAAACAGGCAGATGCCTGAACGGTTGCCGTTTCGTTTCTTTGCAAAAGTATTTGCCAACGCCGGGTATGTGCATAATCCATTACCGGGATTTAATTCCTTATCCAACAAAATGCTTTTTTCAGGTGGTATAGGACTTGATATTTTAACTTCCTACGATTTTACCCTGAAGCTGGAGTGGACTTTTAACCAGTTAGGTGAGAACGGAGTATTTTTACATCGTAAGACTATTTTTTAATAATGAAGGCAGCTATATACAGCAGGATTCTGGAAGATGACCAGCGGGAAGATGTTCAGTTATTTTTTGATGAACTCCGGCGGCAAAAAATTACCCCAGTTGTTTTTCATTCTTATTATGAACAGGTAAAAGGAAGGATCAACCTCGGAGAAGATATTCAGACCTTCACCCTTTCAGAACAATTGACGGAAGACATTGAGTTCATCATTAGCCTCGGCGGAGACGGCACTTTACTCGACACGATTACACTGGTAAGAGATAAACCTGTTTTTATAATGGGTATCAATTTTGGCCGTTTGGGTTTCCTGGCCAGTATTGGCCGTGAGGCTGTATCAACAGCTGTAAAAGCAATTGCCAACCGGACTTATGTGGTCGATAAACGAACCATGATCCACGTGGATGCCGATCTTCCCTTATTTGGCAATGTACCCTACGCATTGAATGAATTTTCTATTCATAAAAGAGACACTGCGTCGATGATAAAAATTCATACGTACCTGAACGGTGAATTTTTAAATACGTACTGGGCTGATGGCCTGATCGTAGCCACACCTACGGGTTCCACCGGCTATTCATTAAGCTGTGGCGGCCCGATTGTTTTTCCTGAATCGGGCAGTTTTGTAATTACACCTGTGGCGCCTCACAACCTAAACGTAAGGCCATTGATTGTTCCTGATGATAATGTTATATCTTTTGAAGTGGAAAGCCGGTCAGAGAATATCATCTGCGCCCTTGATTCCCGCAGGGAGATCGTTGGAAAGTATGTACAGCTGGCTGTGCGGAAGGAGGAGTTCCCCATAAAACTGCTTCGTCTCAGCGAAAATAATTTTTTGCAAACCCTTCACAATAAACTCACCTGGGGCCTTGACAAACGCAATTAAAGTGCAGGGTGAATGAAAGAAAATAGCTATTTTTCCGTTCTATTTTATCCCGAACCATATTTGAGGTATATGAAAAAGTTATTGGCCATTGTGTTTTTTGCTGCCCTTTTCACCGGGGGTATATCTGCTGATCTGAAAGCTCAATCACAATATGCCGTGAGGCAGGAAGGTGAGTTTGGTGTGGGTCTCGGAGCAGGTCATTATTTTGGTGATCTGAATACAAGAGCCTGGCTCAACAGGTCTAAAATGGCCGCCAGTGTTTTCTTTCGCAAAAACTTTGGTAATTACATTGCAGCCCGCATTGGTGTGAGTTATGCAAGATTGGGCTATTCGGATATTTATAATACCCATAATGAATACATGTATCGTCGTAACCTGAGTTTCAACAGCAATGTATGGGAGTTGGCTTTGCAGGGCGATTTTAATTTCTTTCGCTTTATGCCCGGTGAACCTGGTTTCAATTTCACACCCTATGTAACATTTGGGGCAGGTATATTTAGTTATGATCCGTACACTTACCTGAGAGGAGAAAAAGTTTTTTTAAGACCCTTAGGTACCGAAGGTCAGGGCAATGCAGCTTATCCTGAACGCAAACAATATAGCTCTATGGGGATCAGCCTGCCCATTGGCGTAGGTATCAAATATTCACTCAATGAAAGAATGAATATCGGGTTTGAAATATTGCATCGCCTGACCAACACCGATTACCTGGATGATGTCAGCACCACTTATGTAGATGGGGCTATATTCCCGACCAATCCTGATGGCAGCCCTTCCAATGCAGCTCTGTTGCATGACAGGTCTTATGAATTAGGAGAGCCGATTGGCCTCCCTGGCAGGCAAAGAGGTAACAGCCGGCAAAAAGACCAGTTTGTGACAGCTATGTTCTTCGTTACATTCAACCTGCAGTCGTATAAATGCCCCACTTCTAATTAAAAAATGAGGGTAAGCTGGTAAATAGCCTGAAATGGGCCTAAAACAGGCCGTTTATTTAAAGATAATTTAGACCCGGCGCAGGATTGCACCGGGCCTTGTTTTTTGTACCTTCGTGCCCCTTAAGGAATAAGTATTTATGTCCCAGCTCCTGGAAAAAATAAACAAAGAACATTTACCCCGTCATATCGCCATCATTATGGATGGTAATGGCCGTTGGGCAAAGGAGCAGGGACAGGACCGGCTGTATGGTCATTTTCATGGGGTGGAGAGTGTACGAAACATCGTGGAAGGATGTGCAGAATTGAAGATCGAATACCTGACCCTCTACGCTTTTTCAACGGAAAACTGGGATCGCCCTGAATACGAAGTGATAGGCTTGATGGAATTGCTGGTAAGCACTATCCGCAAAGAAGTGGAAAGCCTGCATAAAAACAATATCCGGCTGCATGTGATCGGCGACATGAATATGCTGCCTGAATATGCCCGCCAGGAACTGAATGAAGCATTGGATTTTACCAAAGAGAATACAGGGTTGAATCTTATTATGGCATTGAGCTATAGCGGCCGTTGGGAACTGTTGAATGCGGTGAAAAATATTGCACACGAGGTAAAACAGGGCAAGCTGACCGTTGAGGAAATTGACCAGGATACCCTGCAACGCTACCTCTGTACCAGCGGTTTTCCTGACCCGGAACTGATGATCAGGACCAGTGGTGAGTACAGGATCAGTAATTTCCTGTTGTATCAACTGGCTTATGCTGAATTATATTTTACCAATGTACGCTGGCCCGATTTCAGGAAAGAAAACTTGTATGAAGCGATTTTGGATTTTCAGAACCGGGAACGAAGGTTTGGAAAAACGAGTGAACAAGTGATTAGTGGGTAATTGAAAAGGGTAGCGGACCAAACTTTCTGTAACTGGTAGCCGGTTCTCCCCTTCTTTAACAAACACTTTCGATATTTACCGTTAATTTGCCAGCAAAAGAAATAGCTGATAGGCTCTAAATAACAGATAATAAGTTAATTACGTATATACCATACCCACAGGGAAAATTTTTCTGACTGACTTTGAATAATCAACCATGCAACGATTTTTATCCAGGATCACTGTTTTATTGATAACTGCTTTAGTTTCCGTTCACACCGTTCAGGCACAGGAACCCACCTCTGTTGATCCCAAACTGCTGGATTGGGAAACCGCTAAAATACCTAAAGAATATACTATTGCTGAAATCAGCATTACAGGTATCCGTTACCTGGATACTGCTATTGTTGCTTCTATATCCGGCTTGCAGGTGGGCGATAAATTCATGCACCCGGGCAATGACATTTTTGCAAAAGCTATAGCCAACCTCTGGAGGCAAAAATTATTTTCTAATGTTCAGATCTTCATTACAAAGATCGTTGAAGATAAAGTGAGTATTGAGATCAATGTACAGGAAAGACCCAAGTTGGGTAATTTCAAATTCATCGGCCCCAAAAAATCAGAAGCGGAAGAACTGCAGGGAAAGATGGCGTTGGCGAAACAGACCATTATTACTGAAAATATGCGCCGGAATATAATAGAGGTCGGCACAAAATATTATCGTGAAAAAGGATACCAGAATGTTACTGTACGAATTGAAGAGAAAAACGATCCGGCCTTTGTTAATTCTAACGCACTGACCATCTATATTGATAAAGGAGATAAGATCAAGATCGAGAATATCAATTTCTTTGGTAATAGTCACATTGATGAACTGAAGTTGAAAAAGCAACTGAAGGGTACCAAAGAAAAGAGCAGGTTTACACTATACTCTACAAAAGACAGCAGCCGCTTCGGTACAAAAGAAAGCTACAAGTTCAGCCAGTACACTAAAGATTGGGGGTTTCTGTCGATCAGCAAGACCAAAAAATTAGTAGATCCTTATTTCCGGTTCAAATTATTTACCGGTGCCAAGTTTGACCCGAAAAAATTTGAAGAGGACCGGGAGAAATTACTCGACTATTATAATGCCCAGGGATATCGTGATGCACAAATAGCCGATACGGCTATTTACACCGGCAAAAGCGGCAACATGAATATTGATATCAAAATTGATGAGGGAAGGCAATACTACTTTGGCAATATTACCTGGAAAGGAAATTCCAAATACAGCGATTCTATCCTGAACCTGGTGTTGGGTATCAACAAAGGGGATATTTATAATATTGACATTCTTAATAAACGACTGGGTAAACAATTAACACAGGATGGGGGAGATATCAGCGGTCTTTACATGGATGACGGCTATCTCTTCTTCCAGGTGGAGCCGGTGGAAACAGCAGTTTATAATGATACGATCGATCATGAGATCAGGATCAAAGAAGGTCCGCAGGCAAGGATCAAGAATGTGACCATTGCCGGGAATGAAAAAACAAAAGATTATGTTATCCGTCGTGAACTAAGAACCATTCCTGGTGAATTGTTCAGCCGTTCCGACCTGATTCGTTCACAACGTGAATTAGCTAACCTGAACTTCTTTAACCAGGAAACCATCAACCCCGGTGTGGTGCCGAATGCAGATGACGGGACTGTTGATATCAACTGGAAACTGGAAGAAAAATCTTCCGACCAGCTGGAACTATCTGCCGGATGGGGTGGTGGTGTTGGACTAACCGGAACTCTTGGTGTTACGTTCAACAACTTCTCTATTAAAAATATTCTGAAAAAATCCGCCTGGGATCCATTACCAACCGGTGATGGACAAAAGCTGAGCCTGAGAGTACAGTCAAACGGAAGAGCCTATCGTTCTTACAGTTTCTCCTTTACTGAACCCTGGTTAGGCGGCAAGAAGAGAAATTCATTGACAGTTGGTATCAACAGCAGTAAATTTTCAAACGCCTTTGATCCGTATACAGGCCAAATCGACCGGGCCAGGTCAGATACCAATTATTTAAAAACAACAGGTCTTACACTTTCATTGGGCAAGCAGCTAAAATGGCCGGATGATTTTTTCAGTCTTGTATTCTCCCTGAATTTTACCCAGTATAAACTGGCTAACTATCCCGTATTCCAGGGCTTGAGTGACGGAACTTCGAACAATATCAGTATGAAGATCGCTTTACAGCGTTCTTCTGTATTTAACCCGATCTTTCCAACCAGCGGATCTAACCTGATGGCCAGTGTTCAGTTCACACCGCCGTATTCTTTATTCAATAAGAATTTATCAAAGTCAGCGAATCCGTATAAAACACCGGAATATCATAAATGGCGTTTTAATGCAGAGTGGTTCGTTCCTATTGGTAAACCATTGGGTGCAGAAAAGAACCGCCAGTTTGTACTGAAGATGGCGGCTAAATATGGTTTCATGGGCCGCTATAGTAACGACCTCGAATATTCGCCATTCGAACGTTTCCAGGTGGGTGATGCGGGCCTGACCAATAATTTTGGTTTGTTAGGTTATGATATCATTGCGCATCGTGGTTACCCGGTTTACCAGTCATCTGATCCTACCGTGAACCCTGATCAGCAAAGTGCACAGAACTTCTTTACCATATTCAATAAATACCAACTGGAGATGCGTTTCCCGTTGGTGACTAACCCGAGCAGTACTATCTATGCGCTGACTTTCTTTGAAGCAGCCAACGGATGGTATAATTACAAGGACTATAATCCATTCCGTCTCCGCCGCAGCGTGGGGGTTGGTATGCGTTTCTTCCTGCCGATGTTTGGTTTGCTTGGATTTGACTATGGAGTTGGTCTTGACCGTATACAACCGGGTCAGAGCGGTCTGAAAGGGGCTTCCCGTTTCACCTTCATGTTGGGCTTTGAACCGGAATAAAATGGAAACAGTATTTTCAATCCCTGAAAATTTAGCAATATGAAAAAGATCTTATCTCTTGCACTTGGTCTTATCCTTTTTGCAGGAACAGCAATGGCACAGAAATATGCCATCATTGATACCCGCTATATCTTAGATAAAATGCCGGACTATAAACAAGCACAAAAACAGCTGGATGATGTAGCGGCGGAGTGGCAGAAAGATATTGACGGGAAACAAGCAGAGCTGGACAAAATGTATAAGGATTTTGAAGCTGAGCAGGTGATGCTGAGTGATGAGTTAAAGAAAAAGCGGGAAGACCAGCTTTTTATGAAGGAAAAAGAACTCAGGGACCTGCAGCGTAAACGCTTTGGTTTTGAAGGGGATCTCTTCAAAAAAAGACAGGAACTGATCAAACCCGTACAGGACAAGGTTTACAACGCCGTGCAGAAAATGGCCACCCTGCGGGGCTATGATTTTGTGCTGGATAAAAGTGAGGGAATTACCATTATATTTGCCGACCCTAAACTGGACAAGAGCGAAGATGTGCTGAAAGAACTGGGGGTTAAGTAAAGGCGAATTGTTAAAAAATCACAAAAGGCAACCAAACGTTTTTGAACTGAATCATTAATAAGTAAAAATTAAACTCACCAGGTGTGGTGAGTAATTGAAAAGTCAAAAAAAACACTCATGAAAAAATTGAAATTAGTAGCGGTGGCAATGGTACTGTTGATAGCAGGAACGGCGTCTGCACAAACCAAGATCGGTTATATCCGTATCGATGATATCGTAGGCCTGATGCCTGAATTAGCCCAGACAAAAGTAAATATGGATACAGTGGGTCAGAAATATGTGCAGGATTCTATCCTTCCCCGTTTGAACTATGTGCAGTCTGAATACCAGCGCAAACTGCAGGAGTATGCAGATACTACTAAGCCAAAGGGTGTAAAAGAGGAAATTCTGAAAGATCTACAGGCCTATAAAGAAGAGCTGGATGCTGCTGAAGGCCTGATCCAGCAGGTACAACAATACAAGCAACAGGAATACCTGAAGCCCTACTATGCAAAAGCAAAAAAAGCAATTGATGCAGTTGCCAAAAAGAAGGGATATACACATGTTGTTTCTACCGAAGTTTTCCTTGTAGCTCCTGAAACAGATGATATGTCATTAGCCGTGTTGGCAGAACTGGGCATTAAATTGCCTAATCAGCCGGCAGCAGGTGGAGCCAAGCCAGCAGGAACAAAACCAGCCGGTAACTAAGTAACCGCTTACAAAATAGTGTAGCCCTGTTTCATCTTGTATGAAACAGGGCTTTTTAATAGGCCGTAGTGCCTATTTTTGTTCTATGCAAAAAGGAGGTCCCATTGGTGTGTTTGATTCCGGGTATGGCGGGTTGACGGTGTTGAAAGAGATCATCAGCAAGCTGCCGCAATACGATTATCTCTATCTTGGAGATAATGCCCGTGCGCCGTATGGTAACCGCTCCTTTGATACAGTATATCATTATACACTGCAAGCTGTGCAATGGTTTTTCGAACAGGGTTGTTCATTAGTGATCCTGGCCTGTAATACCGCTTCTGCGAAAGCACTGCGGACTATTCAGCAAAATGACCTTCCCCGCATAGCTCCGGGCAAGAGAGTATTAGGAGTGATAAGACCTACGGCAGAAGTGATCGGTACTTACTCTGAAACAAAGAATGTGGGGATACTGGCCACGAACGGAACGGTAGCTTCTGATTCTTACCCTATCGAAATAGCAAAATTCTACCCGGATATCAACGTGTACCAGGAAGCATGCCCGATGTGGGTGCCATTGGTGGAGAACAATGAACACCTTAGTAATGGTGCAGAATACTTTGTAAAGAAAAACCTGCAGAACATTTTTGAAAAGGGTGAGACGATCGATGCTCTCTTACTCGCCTGCACCCATTACCCATTGTTGAAAGAGAAAATTGAAGAGTATCTTCCGGTAGGTGTTAAGCTGCTTTCCCAAGGCGAGATCGTTGCGGAAAGCCTGGCCGATTACCTGCAAAGACACCCGGAACTGGAAACATTATGCAGTAAAAGCGGAACCCGGCAATTCTTTACTACGGACTCCACAGAAGATTTCGATAACCATGCGGCTATCTTTTTTGGCGAACCAGTACAATCGAAACATGCCGTGGTGGAAACGCCAACCAACTGATGATCAGGGAACAGGAAGGTGAAGGGAGCCTGCCTGGCGGACAGGCAGGCGTCGCAAGAAAGCCAAACCAAGGCGAAAAGGCCGGCTTACAAATATTATCTGTCCCGGTCTCTGAGTTCTGCCTGCCAACCCTTACCTTTGCCGTCCTTTCATCCCGCCTGGGGAGAGACGGGTTGTGGTGACCCTTTTTACCAGGCGAAATTGAAACCTGGGCCGTTCTCCCGGTCCGCATTTCAAAACATGAAAAAGAGAATTAATTAATTATGAAACGTACATTTCAACCTCATCGTAAGCGTCGTAAATCAGTACATGGTTTTCGTAAGCGTATGGCAACTGCCAATGGCCGTAAAGTACTGGCAAGCCGCCGTGCAAAAGGTCGTAAGAAGCTGACGGTTTCTGATGAAAGAAAGCTGAAGTAAAAAACACCGCCGTTGTATAAACGGGGGTTTCAATAATTTTATAGCTCTGGTAGTACCGGAGCTTTTTTATTTGCGACAATTTTGGCCAAACAATTTACTTTAGGAAAAGACGAGCGGTTGAAAAGCCGGAAAGCGATTGATCAGTTGTTCAAAGAAGGACAACGCTTCAGTGTGCCGCCCTTTCGTGTATGCTACCAATTTACTGCCGCTGAATTGAAATTTGGTATTACAGTACCTGCAAAGAATTTTAAAAAAGCCGTAGACCGCAACCGGGTAAAACGACTGGCCCGTGAAGCCTGGCGTTTGCAAAAAAATGAATTGCAGCAAGTACTACCCGAAAAAAATAAAGGCCTGGATGTATTCCTGATCTATACCGCCAAAGAATTGCCGGACTATTCATTGATTGCGGGGAAAGTTAATATTGTTCTGAAGAAATTTTTAAAACTGGTGAATGAAACTCCTGCTGCAAATTCTTAGTCTTCCTTTTATCGCCCTGATAAAGATATACCAGCTGATCATTTCTCCCTGGCTGGGGCCGAAATGCCGCTATACACCCACCTGTTCACATTATGCAACAGAAGCATTAAAGAAACATGGTGTGTTTAAAGGATTATGGCTCGCCATTAAAAGGATATCCCGTTGCCATCCCTGGGGAGGAAGTGGTTATGATCCTGTTCCCTGATCTTTTCTTACTTCTGCAATAAAACACTGGTACACGGCATTCCGGATATGAATAAATTCGATCAATGGATCTGCAAATAATTCCCTGATCATATTTTCAACTTCATAGTTGTCTTTTATAAAGCGGGCCAATATCATTCTTCTTTCCCTACTATAACAACGAAGCACAAGACGGATAGGTAATCTTCCATTCTTTACTTCAGCAGGAAACATGCTGCTATCCTGGTAAGTGCTGCAATCTTCGTGTATATATACCGGTCCCACTTCATTATAAGGATTTGCGGCATTAACAGGTGCATAAGAAAAGAGCAGTCTTTTCTCACCGGGTTGAAATTGTTTTAAGCAGCAGCGGCAGGGACCATAACCTGTTTCTCCTGCAATGCTTACTTCAACGGGATGACCAAAATCATCGTGCATGGATTGCCTGATTTTATCAGTATAGGTTTTGGGAATGGAGTGATAAGTAATATTCATCTGGTAATTGTTTCCTGCAAATTGATAAAGAGAAGGAATAGAAACAACCCGGTTCTTGCTGAATTGATCAAATCGCTTCACCTAAGCGCTGGCTCTGTTCCCAGCCAATGATGGAGGTTTTGCGGGCACTGCCCCAATGATATTCTCCAATGATCCCCGTAGATTTTATAACACGGTGACAAGGGATAAGGCAGGCAACCGGGTTGTCACCAATAGCGGTACCAACAGCACGAAAAGCTTTCGGTTTGTTGATAGCATGAGCAACGGAAGCATAAGTGCTTAGTTCGCCAGAAGGAATTTTCAGCAAAGCTTCCCAAACTTTCAATTGAAAGGGTGAGCCTTTTAAATGGAGTTTTATCCTGGAAAGATTAGTCCAGTCCTGTTGAAAGAATTGCAATACAGGCTGATGATGTTCATTCTTTTTTTCTTTCAGTATAGCATTAGGCCAATAACCGGATAGTTTTTTTATAGCAGTATCCCGGTTCTCAATAAAATCAATTTTACAGATTCCTTTTTGTGTAGCAGCAATAATAACATCACCAAATGCAGTGGCGGAAAAAATATAGCTGATCTCCAGGTTTTCACCACCATTCTTAAATTCACCGGGTGTCATGGCTTCAACAGCAACGAACAGGTCATGCAGGCGGCTGGTGCCGGATAAGCCGGCCTCAAAACTTACATCAGACAATGTTTTGTTCTTTAACAATAGCCCCCTTGCATGTTCCGCACTGATATACTGTAAAAATTTTTTCGGAGAAACTCCCGCCCACTCTTTGAACAATCGCTGAAAATGAAAAGGGCTGAGGTGAATATGTGCAGCAATAGCATCCAGTGAGGGTCGCTCCTTACTGTTGGCCCTGATAAATTCAATGGCCGCTGCTATGCGCTGGTAGTCGTTCATATGCGTACAAAACTAAGCTGCGAAAAGGCGTTATTCAACCCGATTCTTGCGGAAATAAAAAAACCGCCCTGTTTGGCAGGGCGGTTTTCAGTATCCTGTATTTAATTATGCTTTTGCAAAGCGTTCTGCCACTTTATCCCAGTTCACCACGTTCCAGAAAGCAGCCAGGTAATCAGCCCTTTTGTTCTGGTATTTCAGGTAGTAAGCATGTTCCCATACATCCACCCCAAGAATTGGGGTGCCTTTTACCTCAGCCACATCCATCAGCGGGTTATCCTGGTTAGGCGTAGAAGAAACTTCCAGTTTACCATCTTTTACCAGCAACCAGGCCCAGCCACTGCCGAAGCGGGTCATACCGGCATTGGCAAATTTTTCTTTGAAAGCATCAAAAGAGCCAAAAGCGCTGTTGATCGCATCAGCCAGCTTGCCAGAAGGAGTACCACCTGCATTCGCAGCCAAACTCTCCCAGAAGAAAGTATGATTCCAGTGACCACCGCCATTATTGCGGACAGCTGGTGAAATAGAACCCGCAACAGCTACCAGTTCTTCCAGTGATTTATTTTCATTGGGTGTGCCGGCAACTGCTTTATTGAGATTGTCAACATATGCCTGGTGATGTTTGCCATGATGTATCTGCATGGTCAGGGTGTCGATATGCGGTTCCAGTGCATCGTGTGCATAAGGAAGAGGTGCTAATGTAAATGCCATAGTTTATTTTTTAAAGAGTGATAATATTGTTTAATGGATAACAAAAGTAAGAAGATGTGGTTGAACGGGCAGGAATGAAAAATGAATTGTTTCTTATTTCGAAAACCCCGGCTTCAAACGGTTCAGTTTTTTACCTTTTTCGGTAAATGTTTCCACGATACCCTTTGTTTCCAGGTCAAGCCGGATGGAAATGGTGTACCAGGGAACCGATTTCGAAAATTCAGGCATTCTCTTCCGGATGATCTTTACCACATCGTCTGTCAGATCAGTGAAGCTTTTGCCCTTACTGCCTTTGAGGCTTTGGAGAATCGCTGCCTTGAAAGGTTCGTATATGGCAGTTTCGATCTTCATTTCTCTTCCACTTCTGGGATGAGAGGCAATTGATTTAGTAGCTTTTGCCATGAGCTATCTTTTATCTTTAAAAAAATCTTTCATCAGTTGGGCACAATCATCCTTCAAAACACCCCTGATGAGTTCTGCTTTCGGATGGAAAGGCCAGTTGCTGCCCGCTGTTTTTTTGTACCCGTTCTTTTCATCATCTGCTCCATATACGATCTTACCAACCTTACTCCAGTAAATGGCACCTGCACACATAAAACAAGGCTCCAGGGTAATATATAAAGTGGCTTCTGGCAAGTATTTGCTGCCTAATAAATTAAAAGCAGAGGTTAATGCGATCATCTCGGCGTGAGCAGTGGGATCGTTCAGCCGCTCCGTCATATTATGGCCCCGGGCAATTATTTTTTCATTCATCACCACCACGGCACCCACGGGTATTTCACCATCTTCAAAAGCTTTTTTAGCTTCTTTCAGGGCCTGCATCATGAAATACTCATCGGTCATACTGCTCTGGGTTTTGCCTAACTTTCCATAAAATTAGAACTAATGGACCATATCCGCCACCTGGAAAAAATGCGGCAGTACTTTGATTCAGGCATTACAAAATCATATGCGTTCAGAAAGGAGCAATTACAGAAATTGAAACAGTCGATCCTGGCACATGAAAAGGATCTCTACGATGCATTATATGCCGATCTGAAAAAAAGCCCCGAGGAAACCTGGGTGACAGAAACGGGGATGGTTATTTCCGAACTTAATGCAGCAATAAAAGATCTTAAAAGCTGGATGGAACCGGAAAAGGTAGCCACCAACTTACTCAATCTTCCCTCCGGCAGCAAAGTGCTGAAAGAGCCTTTAGGCGTGGTGTTGATCATTGGCCCCTGGAATTATCCTTTTCAATTACTCATCAACCCAATGATCGGTGCTATTGCAGCAGGTAATTGTATTGTTTTAAAACCCAGTGAATTTGCAGCAGCTACTGAAATGATCATGAAAAAGATCATCGAAGCTGTTTTTCCGCCAGAGTATATCTGTTATGTACAGGGCGATGGTGCTGTTGTGGTGCCGGCCATGATGAATAATTTTTCGTTTGACCACGTTTTTTATACCGGTAGTACTGCCGTAGGAAAGATCATTTATAAAATGGCAGCGGAGCGCTTAGTGCCTGTTACCTTAGAATTGGGAGGTAAAAGCCCTTGTATAGTGGAAGAAGATGCGAATATCAACGTAGCTGCACGGAGAATTGCTGTTACTAAATTTTCTAATGTAGGGCAAATGTGTGTGGCACCTGATTATGTGCTGGTACATGCGTCAAAAAAGGAAGCCTT
>CALRSN020000004.1:0-19792 GCA_943370865.1 Bordetella parapertussis | reverse complement strand
AAAAACGTTATACCGCTGCTGAGTTCAATAAAGAAAGAGATAAAATGATGAGCGATATGCAGCAGAGCGGCGGCGGACCGGGAAGAGTGATGCGGTTCAGTAATTAACTGGTAAGCTATAATATAAAAAAAGCCCTTTACTTTTTTGTAAAGGGCTTTTCTCTTGTATGATCATCTCTTATCGCTGCTGGGTAGGCATATACGTATCCATATAAGATTTTACCGCTTTGTTCCAGTCATTCAACCCCCTGGTGCGTTGCTTATTCAGTTCATTGTTGGTGGCATTAAAGGCATTTGCTGCGTCGTTCATGTCCTTCACACCATTATTATACTGGTCAATATCTTTTTGGGTGCGCCGGGAAGAAGGCGTTGCGTCAAACTGCTTTTTGATCTTCGCAAAATTCTCTTCTTTCAAAAAGAAATCCGTCATCGCTGATCCTTTTGCGGCTTCGTCCTTGTAAAAGTTCAGCATGGCCCGGCAGGCGATGATGAGGGAGGCATCATTGTTATACCCATCCATTGCCTTCAGTTTTTCTAAACCCTGCTCTGCAAAATTTTGCAGGGAGTTGATATTTTGTTCGATACCGTTTATTTTTTTCTGGTTGATCGCATCCATCAGGTACATCTCCTGCTTATAACATTTAAAGAAAATAAGGTACACTTCATCATGATGTTTCATGACGGTAGATACCAGTTTCATTTTCGCCTCGGTTTCAGATTCGCTATCAATGATCGTTACATTGTTTTTAGCCGCAAACTGTTTTTGAATCTGGTTCTGTTTGGCCGAAGCCTGCTGCAACCGTTCATTGGCTTTTTCCTGGGCCAGCATATAGGCTTCCATCGCATCATAACTTTGTTCAGCGATCTCTTCCATGTTCACGATCTTACCATAGTCTTCATTAAAAACACTGTTCAGAATTTTCAGGTAGGCCACCGTGGTATCTCTCAGTGTCCGGTCCCCCTTGTACGGGTGCATGCCCATAATTTGATACCGGGTATCACTGATGGCCTGCAATACTTCCTGTCTTCTTTTTTCCACCTTCCGGGCACTTTTGCCATGCGACATGCCGCTCAGGTAAAACAAATATTTTTGGGTCAGGGCCTGGTTGGCCTTGCTGATATACTCAATATACTGTGCCGCATTTTCAAAGGGTTGTGCAACAGCATTCGTGGAAACAATCATACCTGTTAACAACAGGAAAAATAAAAAGACAGGACGCTTACAAATTTTCATAGCTTGTTTATTAGCAGTGGTAAAATACAGTTACAGTAATACAATTAGTTTTTTGGCTTTTGTAAATTTATTAAATCACATAAAACCTGGAACGCTTCTTCAATATAAATATCTTCTCCAATATCCAGCAGCCAGTTCTTGTTGATCTCCCGTGCATATTCATTATTCACCAGCAAGGCCTTATCCAGGGAGTGATTATCAACCGTAAATTTCGCCGTCATTCGTTCCGCCGAACCCTGTACCCGTTCCAGTTCCAGCTCCCGCAGCCGAGCCCATTGTTCAAAAGCCTCTGCCTTCAAAGGAATGGTGATGGTTTTACTGCGGCGGGATATTATTTCTTCCGTGATCTTTTGAATATCGCTGAACTCTTTTCCTTTACTCACCCGTTCCCGGCTCTGGCCGGCCAGTGCGGCCACCGGTAAAGCAGGCAACGGTTTATAATAATTGTTTTTGGCCACCACATCCGCCGGCAATGCGGTGGGAGAAAATTTCTCCCGGTAATCCATCCCGTCAAAAGCATCGGGCAATACAATGTCCGGGATCACCCCATTCAGTTGTGCGGTCTCACCCGTTAAGCGGTAGAGTTTTCCATTGCTGATCTTGATCATATCCTTATCGCTTCTTCCCGAAGCTGGCTTTTTGGAAAAGGTATCCAGCGCAAATAGCTGCTGCATCGTGGCCTTGCCGTAAGAAGGACTGCCAACGATCACCGCCCGGTTATAATCCTGCAAGGTAGCAGCCAGCAATTCTGAAGCAGAAGCACTTTGCCCGTTGATCATTAGTGCCATCGGGCCGCTGTAGATCGTTCCCCTGTTGGGATCTTTCAGGTAAACCAGTTTGCCCTGCTTTTCTTTCACACCGGTCAGCGGACCTTCATCAATAAAAATGCCCATCATTTCCATGGCTTCGGCCAGGGAGCCGCCACCGTTATACCGCACATCCAGGATCAGCCCGTCAATATTTTCTTTTTTCAGTTTCACAATTTCCTTGGCCACATCATTGGCACAACTGGAACCGGTTTCATTTTCCCATTCGGTATAAAAAGCCGGTAATAAAATATAGCCGATCTTTTTTTCGCCTTTTAATACAAAGCCTTTTACAATATTCTCTTCGTTCTCAATTTTTTCTTTGCGCAGCAACACGGTCTTCATCGTTCCGTCTGCCTTGCGGAATTTAAAAACCAGTCTCCCGTTATTCGGCTGGTCCAGTATATCATATACATCTTCCAGCGAAAGCCCGGCCAGTTCCACCAGTTCCTTTCCTTCCCATAATAAACTGATGAGCTGGTCTCCCTTATTCATGTCGCCCGATTTCCAGGCCGGGCCACCGGGAGCCAGTTGCTCAATAATGATCTCGCCTTTTTCATTCTCGGATAAAGAAAGCCCGAAGGAAAGAGCTTCGGTACTCAGTGCTTCCCGGAATGCCTCTTTACCGGTTGGCGAAAAATAATTTGTATGCGGATCAAAGCCGGTGGCAATCGCATTGAGGTAGAGTTCGGCTGTAAAAGCAGCAAAGCCGGCCGGGTAGTCCAGTATTTTTTTAATGTTCTTACCCTCGGCCAGTTTAATATTTTCCCGGACGGTTGTTTCCGAAGCGGTAATCGCCATTTTCAGTGTGGTCTTACCGGTGGTATCGGCTGCAGCGATAGCATACAACTGTTCAAGGGCCCTCATTTTTAAATAGCGGCTCCAGCGGTTGGCCAGTGCGGGCACATCCGCCGCATATAGCAGTTTTGATCCCGGAGCACTGGTGATGGTTTCAGTGGCCAAAAAATCAAACGGCTTTTGCAATTGCTTTTTAATGATGGAATCGGCCCGGAGCAATCCTTTTTGGTACAGCGATTCAAACAACGGATAAAAAGCAAAGCCCCTTCCTTCCAGTTCATCATCCAGTTTGCTGCTGTGCACTAATAAAAGTTGATACTCCGCATCCGTAAAGAACAAACCCCGTTGATCTGCTTTTTTTAATAACGCATTAAAAAGGGCTACGGAAAAACTATCATTCACCGGGCGGGGAGCCAGGTGGTTCAGTTCGATCATCCGTTTTACAACCATGGCTTTTTCCTGCAGGGGCGGGAGCTGGGCCTGTGCAAAACTATAACTGCATACAAGCCAGCACAAGTAAATGATCTTTTTCATTAATAAGGTGGTTAAGAACCCACTCTAAGTAAATAAAATAATTACAAACCGCCAGCGGCAGGCCAAAATATAATCGGGCCGATGCTGGTTAAACGATGAAAAGGGACACTAAGGGTTTTTATGTATTAGCTTGTTGAAGAAATGGTTGGGATATCTTACAGGGATTTCGGTGGCTGCAAAAGACTTATTAAATTTAGAGATAGCTGGTACAAATTTGTAGTGGTAATCAATATGAAACCGTACCAGCAGTTACGCCAATTTACGAGTTAGCGGTAATTTTATTGAGACTCAATTCTTCGAAATTTATCAGCTTAACACATTACCAAAGACAACCCTAGTGACCAAATGACAAATAAGGAAAAAGAGAGATTTTGGTTAAAGAAGATAAAGGAGACAACCAAGAACGACGACTGGAAATTTAAAAGCTACTTTATCTTCAAAACAGTTAATGACTTCTTTTTTTCTGCCCATTTTTATGGCCATGGAAAACTTAACGAGATTGCTGGCTGGCTAGACTACAAGCCTATAAATATTGATACCGTGTTTTGGGACATAATTCACGAGCAGCCTAATAAAAAAATGCCTTTAAGTTTCAGAGGCGAAGCGGCTTTCTGCGTCCGTCGCATAACCTATTTTGAATTTAATATCCATATTAATGATCCGCTAAATCCAGAATCCGAAATCAAGCAGTTATTTAGAACAATTAACACTAAGGTGACTGAAAAAGCTGGCGACATTAAAACGTTAAACGATTTTCGAACTGAAATGTTGAAAGAAGAAGAATACAATACTGTCGGAATAATAACGTCATTTATCGAGGAAGAACAATTTGAAAAAGCCCTCTCCAAAATAAAGGAATATAGAACAAATCAATTTAGCTCAGGGTTCGGTTTCGGAGACAAAGACTTTTATGATTTGGCAAGTGAATATTGTCAAAAAAATTACCGCTAACATGGGGTTTTCTGCTATGCTGATTGAAGAATATATACTCATCGACATATCGCTATCGGCTGCATCGTTGTGCGACGTTTCTTCGCAACATCAATTGAAGTTTATTCATCTTTAGAATTCTATTTATCTTTAGTTACCGGGGCTGACGAATCACGGAATATCAGCATAGCAGAAAGCCCGGACCATTGTATGCCATACCAAAATCCTCAATGCTAAGACAGATTATCATAGGAAGTTTGTTGATAATTTCTTGTAATCAGACACAAGATAAAGAGAAACATATCACATCCGACACTCTTTTAACTAAAAATGACACAGTCCAAAGTTTAGCAATATCTAAAATATCAACAGACACATTCAATATTGAACGGCTAATCCCCGCATATGCAGGCGACACGAATTTTCATAAAATTTCAGGCTTACAGGTCAGGACTGGAGTTCAACAAATTTATTATTACAGCATTTACCGAATGTCTAAAAATAAGGTGATTAGGATTTTTAATAGCAAGCCTAAAACCGTTTTGCTGGTAAAGAGCAATGGGCAAAAAGAATATGCTGAATGCAAAAAAATTGACAATAAGTATTTTTTCGACAGACTTTATGAAGAGGATGAGGGCAACTCTATTAGCCAAGGCTACTTTTATAAATTCAGGAAGCTTAAAGAGTTCGAAATATATGCCTATTTTTCACCCGCATATATGCATCAAATAATATTCGACAAGAACTCAGACACAGTCTATCATAGAATCAGAGACGTGATTTTCTGAATGAGGTACGGCATACAACATGGGCTTTTCATGAACCCCTTCGCTTGCAAATAATCAACTCCTGATTGTTTTTGTCTGATATTTCTGTTGGGCGCAAACCAGGAGGTGCGACTACAATCTTCAGCGAATCTCCGTTCAGCTGATAACCAACACTCACAGGCGTGGGATTGGTAAGCGTATCCTCTGACCGAATAATGAGCAACCTGGGGTTGCCGGTAGTGTCCAACCTGAACGCATACTTCATCTCCTTCCCGGTCTCGTCTGTGAAGCTAACTGTATCACCTTTGAAGACATACAGGAAAGACACATCCTTTTGGATGCCGTTCAGGCTTTCTGTTTGCCCCAGCCAGGTTCCTTGTATGTTTTCCTGGTCCGTAGATGTTGCCGCATCCCCGGCGTCGCCACACGACAAAGCGCAAACGAGTGCCAATATAATGAGGTAGATCTTCATAATGTTTTATTACCAAAACGTATAACTATATGAAAGGTTACAAAATTGCAGTTTATCACTGTTTAAATTATAAAACTCATTCACACCTTTACGCCGTTGTTGGTGTTTCTCACCAACAACCGAACTGTAGGTCAGTAGTTTTAAACTTCGGCATTTAATTCTAAATTTAGGCCGGGGGAAGTTGGTTAATACAGCAACTGCACAAAAACTCGAACGTTACGCCAGCTTTCAAACCATTTTAGAATTGAAATCTATGAATATGAATTATTCTCTTTTTTTATTAAGCATTTTACTGATTTTCTCTGCGTGCAAGTCTGAAACCTCTTCAAGGCACAAAGCTTTAAAGAGGTTTGTTTTTGAAATTAACAATGGGTGTCCTATACAATTGGATAGCGAGACTAGATTAGATAGCGTAACCCTTTCCAAAGATGACAACATTCAATTCAATCAGACTGTTTGGATTGATACTTTCAAATATGATATTCGTGAATTTAATAAATCCCTTATGGAAGCAGCTTCTGAAGGGGTCAAAACTAGCCACGATATAAAATTGTTTGAAGATAATTCTGCGATACTTGAATATTATTATTTTGATACTTTAGGCAACAAACTATTCTCATTTGTCCTTCCACCAGAAAAATATAGTCGCCACACTTCTGTAAAATAATTTACCCCGTTGTTGTTGTTTCTCACCAATAAATGAACTAAAAAATTTGCTGTTCAAATATCTTTAGAATAGAATTCGCCAAGTTGAAAATTTTATGCTTGACGCCATCGAAATACATATTAACAGGATAGCACAAAATGCAATATCTTTTGATGAAGGCATCAGGTGGTTTAACCATCTCTCCCCGGAAGAAAAACACAGGGTCTTATTATTGCTTACGCTGTACATAGAACAAGCGAAACCTTGTCAGGATGTCATTGATAAAGGAATAGATAATATCCCCTTAAAAACCACTATGACTCCCTTCGTGATTTTCAGAACCAACCGCTTTACCGTTGCAGTAAATAAAATTGCCGGCTTGCCTGCATACGAGTCCGATAAATCATTTATTGCCCTGATGACTGTGTTTTTATACGCTGACACTGAAAGACGAAAAACCCAATGTAAAGACGGGTGCAGCCATGAATGGCACAACCTGGATGCGAAGAATTCAGAATCAAGAATGTCTTTTGCTAAAATCTTAAGAAGATTATTGAATAGATAAAAAAAGTATACGCATTTTAAGCCGTTGTTGCAGTTTCTCACCAACAACCGGACTATAGGTCAGCCTGTGTAGAGAAATACTTATTAAATCGAGAGATAGTTGTCCGATTTTGTGGAAACTCCCGGTTCGGCTCATCTCACTATTGACTCCTTATGATCAGACTACAACATCTCCTGATTCCCACTTTACTTGTTTGTATTTTTTCTTGTACAAACGAACCAGGCTATACGTATGCCATAAAGGACTTCAGGAAATCCCTTCAGCCATTCCTCTTTACCATTGTATCAAAAGGAATTGTTACCTACCACGACAAATCACAAATAGAAGGTATCACCGATAACGAATTAATACGCCTGGGCAAATCAGAAAACCCGGTTTTAAGGGCGACAGCACTTGAGGAAATGCTGGACAGAAGCTCATTTAATTATTTTGATATCGTAATGAACCATCTCGATGATACAGCAATGGTCGCTGTTGACAACGGAGAGTTTGGAATTGGGTTTGAAACAGTGTCAGACTACCTGTTAGGACGGACCAGTTGGGAAACATTCCGGGCAAGAACTGAAACGATTGAAAAGGTGCTGACCAAACACAACTACCTCCGGTCGGCTTATACAATTCTTTTGCAGCTGGAGCCCCAGGAAAAATACTATCCCTATATTAAAGATATGGCAACCCGCCCCCGGCGCTTATACCCCTTTGATAGTAGTGAATTGAGGTTCGGTGATATTGAATATGCACTCTACGGGCTTGCCAAATTCAAGAAAAAAGAAGACATACCATTTATCAAGCACAAATTGGCGAAGCATGCCTGGGAATTAAGCGATATTTCTTTCCAGTTGATGAAAGAATACCCGGATACGGCCTACCTGGATGTTCTGGAATCATATCATCGCAGACAGTTCTACAGGTCCTCCGGAAACAGGCCTCATGGGTTTTCCGGTTTTAATGCTGACAGGGCTGCCCCGGAAGATTTCATCCAGGCATTGGTGGTACAACGAAATGACAGGAGTGCAAAACTATTGGACACTATGCTCGCTAACTTACCCAAGTATACCTGTATGCCAGACAAGGAAACAATAATCAATGAAGTTATAAAGGAGATTTGGAGGCATCCATGTCCTGCCTATGCAAGGCTAAGAGAAATAATTAAACCGAAAGCTGAAAAACTTTTTAAAGGCCAGATTGATATAGAAATGGAACCAACTAAGGCTCCTATCGACACTACCAGGGAAAACATTTGGTGGTATTAATTGCGGAGGGGGTGATGGATTTTCTCACCAACAACCGAACGATAGGTCAGTTCTTTAGAACTTCGGCATTTAATTCTAAATTTAGGCCAGGCAACTGGTTGGGTAATTTCCCAACTGCACAAGGTCCCCGGCGTTGGCAGTACTTTTAAAGAACCTTCATGAAAATAGTTAGTAAACTAATCTTTGTGATTTCCATGATACTGATTTTCGTGTTTGTAGTTCTGCCTGTTATTATAGGATTTACTTCCATTCAATTCACTAACGATCATTACGAATCAGGGTTTAAGGAGATTCGGATGTTTTGTCTTCCGGTAATTATATTACTGACCTTATTCGGAACCATTAAGGACCGGTATTCGCAAAACAGAATAATCACAACGATCTTACTGACTTTGCTTGCTGCTGTTATCTCTTTCTTTGTTTTATTATTTTCCGCATTTGCAGACATGTGTGGCTGGAAGGATGACAAAACACTCTTTATAAAAGCAGGCGATCCCACAACTAAAATTATCTTGCGGAGCTACGGCTGTGGGGCTACGGACAGCGGATATCCTGTCTACAAAGTCTTTAGAATTAAAAAGCTCACAACCTGTTTTGTTTCTGTTACCGATATTGACACAACAAAAATCGACAAGACACATTGGATATATGTTAATCGTGAAGAATAGCTGCAAGAACCAGGAAACGAAAACTGCTTATTACTACAGCTTTGTACTTGCCTGGCGGGGCTGCTTTCTCACCAACAACTCAGCTATAGAGAAGTCATCTGGTGAGAAAGAAAGGTCGGCTATCAATTCAGGTTTTCCCGTTTTTGAGGTGGGTCATACTTCGGAATGCTTAATACTTTCGGTGTTAAATCTGTGCTTTACCTGCTATTATTTGAAACAGTGTATGTAATTTGAGAAAGTCAGACATCTGGAAAATATGAGACTACTACTGCAAATCATTTTCTTGTTCTATTCAATAGCTTCCTTTGGACAGCTTACAAAGACAGCAACAATAAAGCTTTCAACAGGGGACTGCAGAAGAGAAGGATCGTTCTTCCCTCATTGGGCTGACACCATAACTTTTTACAAATTGCCAGAAGACACAATGGCTTTCCAGGTTATACCAAGACAATACAGAACATTTCCAATAAAAATTGAAAATGTTGTTGTCGGTAAGTATAAACTCAGTTACAAAAACAATTTCGGGCAGCTTTTAACAAAACAAGTTTCGTTAACAGATTTGCATATAAATTCAATTACGACTTGTCCTGACAGCCTATCAGAATACCCGCAAAACACTTTATCAAAACTGCTGGACAAGGACACTATCTCTATAAGCTTTCATTCCCAGGGTTGTTTTCATTCAAGTACTTCAAAAATATTAATTAGTAAAGAGGCTGGTAATTATGTGGCAAGCCTCTATAGTCCTAAACGGGCCTATGTAACTAAATTGAGAAAAAAGACAATACAATACCAGGGAGATAGTCTTTATAAGACTGTTATACTTACCAATAAAAATATTCAGGACTTTACCAGGTTTGAAAATGAATTGAATTTTGCTACTGATGACGGAGGTTGTACCACAACAGACTGGTATGTTATCAAAAGCAAGTTTTTAGACATAAAGAAAATCGATGGCAGTTGTACCTGGCGGGGTTTTTACTTTTTACAAAAATCATTTTTCGGCGTTGATGAGTAGCAGCGGTTTACGCCGTTGTTGGTGTTTTTCACCAACAACCGAGCTATGGTCAGTCACAATGCTGAAGCGTTTGCCATCCTATTGAACTGAATCAACAAGTACAAACAGCACCCTCCCCGTTTTTCCATAGCTTTGATCTCGCATGAATTCCGTTTTACTTATAGACGATGAAGAAAAACTACGGCAGTTACTACTGCGCATCATCCGCCTGGAAGGTTTTGATGTGCAGGAAGCCGCCACCGGCCAGGCCGCCCTTAAAAAATTAGCTGCCCAGGATTTTGAGGTGGTGCTCTGTGATGTAAAACTCCCCGACAGCAACGGCGTAGACCTGGTGAAACAGATCAAGTCCCTGCATCCCGCCACCGAAGTGATATTACTGACCGCTTATGGCAATGTGCCCGATGGCGTGCAGGCCATGCGCAACGGTGCTTTTGATTATATCATGAAAGGCGATGATAATGACAAGATCATTCCCTTACTGCACCGGGCCATGGAGAAAGTGCAACTGCAGCGCAAACTGGAGCAATTGCAGCAGAGGGTGGCTAAACAATATTCTTTCGACAGCATCATTGGCGAATCTCCCTCTATACAGGAAGCCATTGCAATGGCCCGGAAAGTGGCGGCCACCGATGCCACCGTTCTATTACTCGGCGAGACCGGCACCGGCAAAGAAGTATTTGCACAGGCCATCCATCATAACAGCGACCGCCGCAACAAAACTTTTGTGGCGGTGAACTGCAGTGCATTCAGCAAAGAATTGCTGGAAAGTGAATTGTTTGGTCATAAAGCCGGGGCTTTTACCGGGGCCGTAAAAGATAAAAAAGGATTGTTTGAAGAAGCGAATGGCGGCACCCTCTTTTTGGATGAGATCGGCGAGATGCCGGCCGAACTGCAGGCCAAATTATTACGGGTGCTGGAAGCCGGTGAGTTCATCAAAGTGGGAGATACCAAAACCATCAAAGTGAATGTCCGCATCATTGCAGCCACCAACCGCAACCTGCCAACAGAAATTGAAGCCGGTCATTTCCGGTCCGATCTTTTTTACCGGCTGGCGGTTTTCCAGGTTACGTTACCGGCGTTACGGGAACGAATAAAAGATATTCCTTCGCTGGCATTGCATTTCGCTATCATCTTTGCGGGCAAAACGAATAAAGCCATTCCTGTTTTACAAAAAGAATATATAGGTGCCCTGCAGCAATACGACTGGCCCGGCAATATCCGGGAACTGAAGAATGTGATCGAACGGAGTGTGATCCTTGAAAACAGTAATGAACTTACCACTGCCACATTGCCGTTTACAATGCAGCATCCTGCTGATCATAAAACAACCTCCTTTGAGCTGGCCGAAGTGGAGAAACAGCATATCCGGAAAGTATTGCAGCATACAAATGGTAATAAAACAGAAACCGCCAAGCTGCTGGGTATAGGTCTCACCACTTTGTACCGGAAGATCGAGGAATACGGTCTGCACTAAAAGCTTTTCATTTTGAAAACCCACCCTTCCATTTTGGAAGGGTTTTTCAGTTGGAAACAAACCCATTCCCAATCCCCAATTCCTCCCAACCCCTTGCTGTTCCTGTCTTTGAGCCCTTCCCAATTCCTTATTCTCCAAAAAGGCATTGCATTTGGCCTATCCTGTCAAAACACTATAACATGAAAAAGGATCCTTTACAGGGACTTGGCAGACGATTAAAGCTGCATATCATCATCCCCCTTATTTATTTCGGGACGCTGATCGTGGCGCTTATCAGCAGGTCGTTGCATTAATGAGTTGGCAGAATCAGCCAACCGGCAAACAAAATCATCTTCCCGATCAGTACAGAAATGACGGGAACCTGCTGCTGCGTGGATGTAAACTTTATATACGATAACAAGTGAAAGAAAAACTGGAAAAGATAAAAGAGGGGGCGCTGATCATCCTGGTATGGCTGGCAGCCCTTGCTGTCGCCGGCCTGGTTTTGCTGAAAGTAAGATCGTTTCTCTGATAAAAACACAATCACATGATACCAATTATTCTTTTACTGGCCGGGCTGATTTGCTTTGGGCTCTTTTTTAAATCCATCGACTGGTTCGAAAAAATTTAGGCTTCGTTGTACTCAGCCTGACAAATTGAAAATATTTTTTATGATGACCGTATTATTTATTCTGTCCGCTATCGTATTCGTGTACCTCGTTTACGTATTGATCAAATCTGAAAAATTCTGAACACATGAACAGCGAAATTACAGGCACCGTAATTCTATTTACCCTCACGGTTATACTGGCTTACCCATTGGGAAAATATATTGCCAACGTATTTGCCGGTGAAAAGACGATCACCGGTTTTATGAACCCAATCGAAAAATTCATTTTCCGTATCAGCGGTATTAATCCCACTGAAAGCATGAACTGGAAGCAATTCCTGAAAGCCATGCTGACCATTAATATGCTATGGCTGGTCTATGGCATGTTCCTGCTTATTTTCCAGGATAAACTGCCGCTGAATCCCGATGGTAATCCCGGGCAAACACCGGACCTGGCGTTTAATACAGCCATCAGTTTTTTAGTGAACTGTAACCTGCAGCACTATTCCGGTGAATCAGGGCTGACCTATTTTACCCAGTTATTTGTGATCACTTTCTTACAATTCGTCAGTGCCGCCACTGGTATGGCTGCGATGATGGCTCTCTTTAACGGGTTAAAAGAAAAGACCACTAATAACCTCGGTAATTTCTGGAACTACCTGGTAAAAAGTGTTACCCGGATCTTATTGCCTTTATCTATTATCGTGGCAGTGATACTGGCCTTCAACGGCACTCCCACCAGTTATGACGGGAAAGACAGTATTGTTACCCTGCAGGGTGATAGTGTGCAGGTATCCAGAGGTCCCGCTGCCGGTATGATCGCTATCAAACAACTCGGCACCAATGGCGGTGGCTGGTTTGGTGTGAATTCAGCACATCCGCTGGAGAATCCCAATTACCTGACCAATGCCGTGGAAACTATTTCGATCTTACTCATCCCTATTGCACTGGTATTTGCGTTGGGCTTTTATATCAACAAAAGGAAACTGGCGAAAGTCATCTTTGGCGTGATGAGCTTTTTGTTCGTTCTCTTTTGCGCCATCAATATCTATTTTGAAACCAGGGGCAACCCGGCTATTGACCAGCTCGGCATTGCACAAACAGCCGGAAGTATGGAAGGTAAAGAAGTAAGATTGGGTGCGGCAGCTACAGCTTTCTGGAGTGTGGCGACCACTTCTACGTCCAACGGATCCGTCAATGGGATGCATGATAGTTTAACACCCATCTCCGGCGGCGTGGTGATCCTTGATATTATGATCAATGCTCTTTATGGTGGTGTAGGTGTTGGCCTGCTCAACTATTTCATCTTTATCATCATTGCTGTTTTTATTTCCGGACTGATGGTGGGACGTACACCGGAATTCATGGGACATAAAGTAGAAGCAAGAGAAGTGAAGATCGCAGCACTGGTCACCTTATTGTCTGCTTTCTTAATAAAAGGGTTCACCGCATTAGCGGCGTATATGGTGGCTCATCATCCCGACATTGCCTGGCAGGTGAAACCGGGAAACTGGCTGAACAACCCGTCTTATCATGGTTTCTCCGAGATGTTGTATGAATTCACTTCGGCCAATGCCAATAACGGAAGCGGCTTTGAAGGGCTGGGCGATAATAATATCTTCTGGAATGTAACAACAGGTATTGTATTACTCTTAGGAAGGTTCCTGCCCATCATTGCACCGGTGGCTATCATTGGTTTGCTGGCGAATAAGAAATTCATTCCTGAATCTCCGGGCACACTGAGAACAGATTCCGGCACTTTCGGGGTGATGACCCTGGCGGTGATCATCATTCTTACGGCTTTATCTTATTTACCGGCACTGGCACTAGGACCATTAGCTGAATATTTTTCACTGTATTAATTGAAATAACATGTCAACCAATAAACGTTCAATACAATTATTTGACCCCGCACTGATCGGCACGGCGGTAAAACAGTCTTTTGTAAAGCTGAACCCTGCCCTGATGATCAAAAACCCGGTGATGTTTACCGTAGAGATCGGTACCGCCGTGATGCTGGCTGTTTCTATTTACCAGCTCGCCACCGGTGATCCTTCACAGGGAGCATTATGGTACAATATCAGCATCTTCAGCATCCTGCTTATTACGGTGCTCTTTGCCAACTTTGCGGAAGCCCTGGCCGAAGCAAGAGGTAAGGCACAGGCACAAAGTTTACGGAAGACAAGAGAAGACACACCGGCAAAAAAAGTTTTACTGGTGGGTGAGATCTCACTCAATGAAATAAAACTGGTTCCTTCTTCTCAACTGAGCAAAGGAGATATCTTTTTATGCGAGGTTGGTGATGTGATACCAATGGATGGCGAGATCATTGAAGGATTAGCCACGATTGATGAATCGGCTATTACCGGTGAATCAGCTCCCGTCATCCGGGAAGCCGGTGGTGATAAATCATCGGTGACCGGTGGTACCAAAGTACTGAGTGATCGTATCAAAGTAAAAGTGACCACCGAACCCGGTGAATCATTCTTGGACAAGATGATCGCCTTAGTGGAAGGTGCATCCAGGCAAAAAACACCCAACGAGATTGCATTGACAATTTTGCTGGCGGCCTTCACACTCATTTTTATCATTGTGTGTGTGACGCTGAAACCTTTTGCTGATTATGCCAATACACCGATCACTATTGCGGCCTTCATTTCGTTGTTTGTTTGCCTGATACCCACCACCATCGGCGGTTTATTATCTGCTATCGGTATTGCCGGTATGGACAGGGCGTTGCGGGCCAATGTGATTGCAAAAAGTGGTAAAGCAGTGGAGACAGCGGGTGATGTGGATGTATTGTTACTGGACAAAACAGGAACCATTACCATTGGTAACCGCAAGGCCACCAATTTTTACCCGGCGGATGGAGTGAATGAAACAGCATTCATACAGTTCAGCACACTGAGTTCACTGGCGGATGATACTCCCGAAGGAAAATCCATTATTGAACTGGCTGCACAAAAAGGCGTGCAGGCAAAAAAAGAAACCGGGATGACCTTTATCAAATTCACGGCAGAAACAAGAAGCAGTGGTGTGAATACAGCTGATGGACTGACCATCCGCAAAGGTGCTTTTGATGCTATCCGTGATATGGCAGCCAAAGCCGGTCATACCGTTCCTGCTGAAACAGCAGAGAGAGTAAAAACCATTTCTTCCAATGGGGGTACACCACTGGTGGTTGCGGTGAACCATGTCATAAAAGGAGTGATCGAATTACAGGATATCATCAAACCCGGTATCCAGGAACGTTTTGAACGTTTACGGAAAATGGGTGTAAAGACCGTGATGGTCACCGGTGATAACCCATTAACGGCAAAATATATTGCCGCTGTAGCGGGTGTAGATGATTTTATTGCGGAAGCCAAACCGGAAGATAAAATGAACTATATCCGCCAGGAGCAACAAAGCGGAAAGTTAGTGGCCATGATGGGTGATGGTACCAACGATGCGCCGGCATTAGCACAGGCAGATGTGGGTGTTGCTATGAATAGCGGCACACAAGCTGCCAAAGAAGCCGGTAATATGGTGGACCTGGATAATGATCCCACCAAGCTGATCGAAGTGGTTGAAATAGGAAAGCAATTATTGATAACAAGAGGAACACTTACTACGTTTTCCATAGCGAATGATGTGGCCAAATATTTTGCGATCGTTCCGGCCTTGTTCATTGCATCCATCCCGGCGTTGCAATCGTTGAATATTATGGGATTGAAAAGCCCGGAATCAGCTATCCTGTCGGCGGTGATCTTTAATGCGATCATTATCCCGGTGCTGATACCACTGGCACTGAAAGGGGTGGCGTATAAACCGATCGGTGCTTCTGCTCTGCTGAGAAGAAATTTATTGATCTATGGATTGGGCGGCGTCATTGTTCCTTTTATCGGGATCAAACTGATCGATTTGTTGTTAGGCTTATTTATGTAACGTTTAAACAAGAAAAATGAAAAAGAATTTATTAATAGCATTGAAACTGACAGGAGTCATGATTATTCTTTGTGCAGTACTATATCCCCTGCTAATCGCAGGCATTGGTAAAGCCACACCCGGTGGCGGAAAAGGTGAAACTATTTTGCTAAATGGTAAAGTAGTTGGCTATGAAAAAATAGGGCAGAAGTTTACAGATGATAAATACTTCCAGGGCCGTCCTTCTGCGGTAGATTATAATGCAGCCGGTTCAGGCGGCAGTAACAAAGGGCCTTCTAATCCTGATTATTTACAAATTGTACAGGACAGGATCGATAGTTTCCTGGTACATAACCCCGGCATAAAGAAAGAAGAAATTCCGGCTGATCTTGTAAGCGCCAGTGGCAGTGGTTTGGATCCGCATATTTCACCGGCTGCTGCTTATGTACAGGTAAAACGTATTGCCAGCATAAGAGGGTTAGCAGAAGATAAAGTAAGAACTTTGGTGGACCAGCAGGTTGAAAAAAATGTATTGGGTCCTTCTGTAGTAAACGTATTGAAAATAAATATCGCCTTAGATAATTTAAAATAGACGACCTGTAAACTATAAAAGATGAAAAAGATTTTGTTTGGAACAGCCTTATTGATCAGTACACAATTAATAGCGCAAGACACAACCGGCTCACTGACCATCAGTGGTTACATGGAAGCCTATTACCAATATGATTTTAATAAACCGGCTGATAATAACCGTCCCGGTTTTGTGTACAGCCATAACCGGCATAATGAATTTAATCTGAACCTCGGTTTTGTAAAAGCCAACTATACGGCTGAAAGAGTAAGAGCTAACCTCGCCCTGGCAACAGGTACTTATATGAATGCCAACTATGCTGCCGAGCCGGGTGTATTAAAAAATGTGTATGAGGCCAATGCAGGCGTGAAACTGAGTAAAAAGAAAAATCTCTGGCTGGATGCCGGGATCTTTGCTTCGCATATTGGTTTTGAAAGTGCAGTAAGCAAAGATTGCTGGTCACTGACAAGAAGTATGCTGGCTGATAACTCACCCTACTATGAATCAGGAGCCAAACTTACCTATACCACCGATGATGGTAAATGGTTATTCAGCGGAATGGCCCTGAACGGCTGGCAACGGATCAAAAGAGTGGATGGCAATTCATTGATAAGCTGGGGCACACAAGTACAGTTCAAACCATCGGATAAAGTATTACTCAACTACAGCACATTTATAGGTACTGATAAACCGGATAGTGCCCGGTTGTCAAGGTTTTTCCATAACCTGTATGGCATTTTTACACTCAGTAATAAAGTTGGATTGACGCTGGGTGTTGATATCGGCACGGAAGAAAAAACCGTTTCTGGAAATGGCAGCAATACCTGGTACAGCCCGGTTGGGATTATTAAATACAGCATCTGTGATACATGGAGCATTGCTGCCCGGGCGGAATATTACAGTGATGCAAACGGGGTGATCATTGCCACCGGTACGCCCAATGGTTTTAAGACAACCGGTTTCTCACTGAATATTGATCATGCACCGGCAAAGAATGTGTTGGTGCGGCTGGAAGCAAGAAGCCTGAACAGTAAGGATAAAATATTTACAAAAGGTACAGGATTCACCGCAACAAATACTTTTATTACTTCATCCATAGCTGTAGCATTTTGATATGCCCGACCAGGAAGCAAATAGTTGGTTAGAAAAAATTCAGCAGGAGCGAAAAGGAAAGCTGAAGATCTATATTGGCATGAGTGCCGGTGTGGGCAAAAGCTATCGTATGCTACAGGAAGCCCATACCCTGCTGCGCAATGGCGTGAACGTTAAGATCGGTTATATAGAAACACACGGACGGAAAGAAACCGAAGCACTGGTGGAAGGTTTACCGGTGATTCCGCGGAGAAAAGTTTTTTATAAAGGCAAGGAACTAGAGGAGCTGGATGTGCAGGCTATTCTTTTACTCTATCCCGAAGTGGTGATCGTGGATGAACTGGCGCATACCAATATTCCCGGCAGCAAGAATGAAAAACGCTGGCAGGATGTGCTGGATATCATTGATGCAGGTATCAATGTGATCTCCGCCGTCAATATCCAGCATATTGAAAGTATCAACGAAGATGTAAAAGAGATCACCGGTGTGGAAGTAAAGGAACGGATACCGGACAAAATATTACAACTGGCCGATGAAGTGGTGAATATTGACCTCACGGCAGATGAACTCATTACCCGTCTCAAAGAAGGAAAGATATACGATCACAGTAAAGTCCAGCAGGCACTGACCAATTTTTTCCAGTCAGAGAAAATTTTGCAGTTGCGGGAGCTGGCGCTGAAAGAAGTGGCCGGGCAGGTGGAACGAAAAGTGGATCATGAGGTCATGGCCAAAGACAGGCCCTGGCGGCATGAACATTTCCTGGCCTGTATCTCTTCCAATCATGAAATGGCGCAGAACATTATCCGCAAAACGGCACGGTTAGCATCTTACTATAACAGCAAGTGGTATGTTTTGTATGTGCAGACGCCAAAAGAATCGTCCGACAAGATCCCGCTGGCGGCCCAGCGACACCTGATCAATAATTTTAAGAATGCCACGGAACTTGGGGCGGAAGTGCTGCAGGTAAAAGATAATCATATAGCCAAAGTAATTATGGAGATCGTGGAAGAAAAGCAGATCACCACGGTGTGTATCGGCAAACCTCACCTAAATTTGTTCCAGGTTATTCTCCGTACCAATATTTTCAACCAGCTGCTGAAAACACTTTCGAAAAACGATGTTGACCTTATCATACTATCATGACCACAAATAGTTTTATATGGCCACGAATTACAGAAATTCACACGAATAAATACAGCAGCTTTTCTTGTGTTCAGAAAGCCAATGCATTGCCAGGCTATTGAAATGAGGGATAGTTAATTTGTGTCGATTCGTGCAATTCGTGGCAAAACCAATCCGCCGCAGGCGGTACAACAATGGCAATTAAACTAAAAACAAAAGTCGCCCTCGGCGGCATCTTCCTCTTCGCCCTGCTGATCCTGGTAGGTGCCGTTAGTTTTTATTACTTGAACCGCATCACCGAAGAAGCCGGTGATATCATAAAAGATAATTACGAAACCCTGAACTATTCAAGAGATATGCTCAATGAGATGGATGCATTGAGTGGTAAGGATAGCAGTAAAGCCCTTACCAATTTTGAACAGCACCTGCAGTTGCAGGAAAAGAATATCACCGAGCCGGGTGAAAAAGAACTGACAGAATCATTGCGAAAGAATTTTGAAGGGATCAAACAAAAAGCCTCCGCCGATTCTCTCCGCTCCCTGATCCGTAAAGATATCAGCAGCATCATGCAGGTCAACGTCGCCGCGATTGATAAAAAGAACCAGGCCGCACAGGCATCTGCTCAAAGTGCCAAAACGGTCATTACTTTTTGCCTGACCATTTGCCTGCTGATCGGTTTTACTTTCCTGTTCAACTTTCCTGCCCTGGTAGCATCACCGGTGGCCTCACTCACCGAAGGTATCAAAGCGATCGCTGATAAGAATTACAGCCAGCGCATTCACCTCAACAGGAAAGATGAATTTGGAGAACTGGCCAACGCTTTCAATACGATGGCGGAACGGTTGGATGAATATGAGCACAGCAATCTTTCCCGGATCCTGTTTGAAAAACAGCGGGCCGAAACGGTGATCAATTCACTGAAAGATGCCAGTATTGGTATTGATAATAAAGGCATCGTTTTATTTGCTAACCAGCAGGCACTGCAACTGCTCCATCTTGCGAATGCCGATATCATCGGGCTGCCACAGGAGGATGTGAAAAAAAGAAACGACCTGTTCCGCTTTCTTATTAATGAACAGAACAATATTCCTTTTAAGATCGTGGTAGTAGGCAAAGAGAATTATTTTACCAAGGAGATCATTGAACTGAGCCATGAGAACCAGAAGGCCGGTCATGTGATCGTGTTAAAAAATATCACTCCCTTCAAAGAACTGGATGTGGCCAAGACGAATTTTATTGCCACCGTCTCTCATGAATTGAAAACACCACTGGCTTCTTCCGATTTTAGTTTAAAATTACTGGAAGATGAACGGGTGGGCTCCTTGACCCCTGAGCAAAAAGAACTGG
>CALRSN020000003.1:0-21003 GCA_943370865.1 Bordetella parapertussis | reverse complement strand
GCAAGAACTACTGATGGCGGTGTTAAATGGATCTACGGTCCGTTCACATTTACATCACCTGCTGGTTTAACTACTAATGGCAGTTTCAATGATGTGCATATTGCTACTTCCTCCATCGCCTATGCGGTAGGATCGAATGGCATGATGGCAAAGACCGTCAATGGCGGGCAGAACTGGACATTTGTGAATACGCCTTTGTATGCCAACGCAAGAAGCATTAATACCTGCTGGTTCATTAATAAGGATACCGGTTATATCGCCGGCCAGTGGAATACACCGGACTCAATTCCTAAAGTTTATTTTACCAGGAACGGTGGCAGCACCTGGGATTCGTTAGCAGCACCTGCTGTTAATGGTACCACCAAAGTGGGTTTTATTAATAACGCAACTTATCCTTCTATAGATTATCCCATTTCCGGCAAGTCAAAAGAAATACAACGGATACAGTTCACCAGTAATAATATTGGTTATATCTGTGGCGGCGGTGCTTCTAACTTTCCGAATATTGGTATCCCTAATATCACGAGCACAACCACTTGTGCTTTTATAGGATCACAAACAACCGGGTCCCATAATGCGAGTTTGCTCTGGAAATTCGATAACGGTACATTGATCGATTATTCCATCAGTAAAGAAATACTGGGTTATACCGGTTATCCTGCTACCTTAAACTGTACTTCTAAATTTGGAACGGTAACACAAACTGTTCAGCAATTCAGGGCCCTGAATATTATCAACGACTCCATGATCGTGATGATGTCATTCAATAATAACGTGGTGGTAAAAGTAAGAACCGGAAGAAACGACAGCACATTGAATGTGAATCGTCCCGGGGTGTATGAAAAAGGTAAATACGAAATATTGAATACAGGTAATGCAGGTGCTCCTCCCGGCTTTCCCTCTATTCCGGCTGTGCAGGTGCTGAATGCCTCTAACCCGTACCAGATGAAAAGAGCGGCCAACGGTAAATTATATGCTGCCACGAATTTTGGTTTGATGTGGACATCGGTGGATACCGGCAGGAACTGGGTCAGAGAATTCTCCTTACCACAGGGACGCAACTACAGCAGCTTTGCTACCTGGGCGTTTGATATTTTACCCAGTGGTAAATTCATTACCATGGGACAAGGTGGTGTGGTAGCTGATTCAATTCCCGGCGGTGCTTCCTATAATAGTAGTTATGTGTATGTAGGTGCTACCGGTAATAAGGTGGATTTTGTGGATTGTAACAATGGTATCATTACCGGTGGTTCCATGATTGCAGTTACAACCAATGGCGGTAATTCCTGGGTGGCCAAGAACCGTCCTGATTTTGCGTCTTCCTTCTATAGCATCAACGGCTTTGCTTATACCAAACTGGATAAATCTTATTTCGCCGTGAGCAATGGTATTATTTATTTTTCAGGCGACCAGGCCACCACGCTGGATCCTTTATATTCCAATTTCAATTTCCAGATGAATGATGTGGTGGGTTTTGGCAATGATACCATTTATGCAGTCGGCTATAGCCAGTTCGCTGTACCGGCCGCCAGCAGAAAATCTTCTTTCTTCCGCAGCACAGATGCAGGAGCTACCTGGCAGGCGATAGATATTGTAGTGACTACTACCACGCCGGCTTTCACAGCACCCACTTTATCCAAGATGGCTTTCCCCAGCCGCAACATTGGTTATGCCGCCGGTTCAAGAAACGGAGTGTATAAAACAACCGATGGCGGAACTACCTGGAACAGGATAAGCCCATTCCCTTCGTTAAATGAAGGACCGACAGGTTTTCCTAACACCTTTACTTCCTATACCAGCATTTTTGCACTGGATGATAATACGGTTTTTGTACTCGGAAATATTTTCACCACTGCCGGTTTCAGAAGATTATATAAAACAACCGATGGCGGTGCCACCTGGACCGATATCAGCAGTAATATCAATACCCTGCTGCCATCGGGTAACCAGCTGAATGTTTTGTTCCATGATGTGAATAATGGTTATGTGTGCGGCAGTAATGTGTTGTTTGTAACCAATGACGGTGGTGCTACCTGGAGAATGGAAGTGGCCCCGCATGGTAACTTACAAAATGCCATGGGTTTTGCACCCCGCACTGTCCCTGCAGCGATTCCATTTGCCAACCGTAAATTATTCATTGGTACTTTAAGTTTTGGTTCCGGTATTCCATCCATCATGGAGTATGGCGATACCTTAAATGTGAATGTGAACACAACCGATGTGGTGGTGAATGCTTCCTGTACCAACCCAACGGGCGGCAGTATCACCCTCAACACAACCGGCGGCCTTGCACCTTACCAGTATAGTATCAATGGCGGCGCCTTCCAGTCGTCTAATGTATTTACCGGTTTAAGCACTGGCCCGAAGACAGTTATTATCAAAGATGCTTTCTGTGGTACCATCACTAAAACCATCAACGTTGGTTTCAATGATAACCTGGCACTGACCACCAATAATGATACGCTGGTTTGTGCCGGAGCCCCTGTCAATATGCTGGCAGCTACTAACGGTACCGGAACAGCTTATGCATGGACACCAGCTGCTGGTTTATCTGCTACGAATATCAATAACCCGGTTGCCACAGTGAACAGCAATGCTGCTTTCACTGTAACCGCAACGCTGAATGGTTGTGTAAGAACGGGCACTGTAAATATTTCCATCAAGCCCAACCCCGTGATCAGCGCCGGCCCGGATAAAACAATTGTGGATGGCGACCAGGTGCAACTGAACGGAAGCAGTGCGGCTAATGCGGTATCCATTGCATGGACGCCAGCTGCCACACTGACCAATGCCAATACATATACTCCTGTTGCTAAACCCAATGTGACCACCACCTACACACTCACCGTCAGAGATAATAACAACTGTACCTCTACCGATGCTGCCATTGTAACGGTGATCCCTTATTGTATGAAAGTGATGAATGCCTTTACACCGAATGGGGATGGCATGAATGACAGGTGGCTGGTGACCAACGGTGCTCCTTGTACCAACAATATCAAAGTGGGAGTGTATAACCGTTACGGTAATGTGATCTATACCAATAACAATTATGCAAATGACTGGGATGGCACTTTCAATGGTAAACCTGTTGCTGATGGTACGTATTACTATACTGTTACTTTCCGCACCATCACCGGTAAATTAATAACATTAGCAGGAGACGTAACCATCCTGAGATAAACAACTAAACTAACAAGCAATGAAACGCTATATCATTTTATCCCTGTTCCTCGCCCTGGTACTGACGAACCTGCGGGCACAGCAATTACAAACCTCTTCTTTGTATGATCTGCAGGGTGTATTGCACAACCCTTCCATGGCAGGCGTCAACAATATGGTGGGTGTTACCTACCGCAGCCAGTGGACCGGCATCAGCGGCAGCCCGCGGACAGGCACTGTCTTTGGTTCTTTTAAATTACCGGAGCAAAAGATCGGTTTGGGTGGTTATATCTACAGTGATAAAACAGGACCCACTTCAAGAACCGGTATCCAGTTAGCTTTTGCCAAACATATTGAAACAGCGAATGGCACTTTCTCGCTTGGCCTGGAAGCAAGAGGCCAGCAGTTTTCGCTGAACCGTGAAAAACTAAGCCAGTCCATAGCAGGTGATCCTGCTATGGGTGCCGGTGATAACCGGTTTAAATTCGACGCTGGTTTTGGTGTTTCGTACACGAACAAGAAATTTCAAATCGGTGCATCGGTATCACAATTGGTGCAATCCAAACTGGATTTTTATACCGGCAACTTAAGCACTACAGAGCAGGCCCGTTTGTACCGTCACTATTACCTGCATGGTTCTTACCAGTGGACAGTGGACGAAGCCACGGTGATCACCCCGAATTTCTTAATGATCTATTTACCCAATGCCCCGCTGGAATTCCAGGGTGGTTTCCGGGTGGAGCATAACCATGTATTCTGGTGGGGCGTGGCGTTACGGGCCAGGCAAAGCTGGATGCTGAGTGCCGGTGCCCATATCAGTAAGAAATTTACACTGGGCTACGCCTTTGATATTTATAAAACACCGATCAGTTCTTTCCAGGGTGGTGCCAATGCCCACGAACTGATGCTGCGGTATAATATCATCAAATAAATCTTTCTCAGAGCAGTTAGTTCATAGGTTTAATGGTTGCAGCAGCCCCTTTAGTGGGGCTGTTGTGTTTTGAGATATGTTCTGTTTATACCTCAGCACTTCTTTACAACAGGGCCATCATTGTCAATTGGTCTTTTGAATATATTTAACCCAGTTTCCATAGTGAATGGTCTGGGTCGTATCGTCATTGTCAAAAAAAGAAGCGAGTTCCTGCTCTAACCAGTTTTCAACCTGTTCATAGGTTGTTTGGTTTTGCTCAACGGCTGCAATGATATTGCTCTGTGTTGTAAAATACAAAGCCAGTTGCTTTTTAGTAAAGACGATGGCGTTTTTAAATTTTTCTTCGTTTATAAAATTGAAATGTTGAGGATTGAGGTTTTCATTGCTCCAGTCGTAAGCATTGTTACGGGGAGGGGAAGGAAATTTTTTCAAATAGACATCCCGGAACCATTGGGTGAACCGTTCATTACCCGGCATCTCAGCAATAAAGTGGTTCTCGTAAAGCACCAGGCAGGACCGGCTTTTTAAAACCCGGCCGGCTTCCGCCATGAATTTATCAATAGCAAACCAATGAACACCTGAACTGACTGTAACCAGGTCAAAACTATTATCGGGAAAAGGTTGTTGCTCTGCCGGGGCTATGGCATAATGGATTATACCGGGCAGCGATGCAAGCTTCAGCATCTCCTGCGAAATATCTGTTCCGTAAACAGTGGTGGCAATTTCTAAAAGAGCTTTGGTGGAAAGCCCGGTGCCGCAGGCAATATCTAATGCGGCATCAAGTTTTTTATCAAGCTGCAAATACTCTTTGATATGCCTGATCGTATTGTGGTGGAAGTCAGGTCGTCCTTTTGAATAACGTTCTGCCGCTGTCTTTGGATCAAAATAGTTCATGGTTTATTGACTGGTACCGAATATACGAACTGTTTTGAACCAGGTTATTGCTGCTGATATAGTTCGGATATTACTGCACGATTGCCTTATCCCAGTTGCGGATCATATCCGCAACGCTTGTATGAACGGATGTATCCAGGAAATGGAGCAGGCCGGGATCATTTAATTTTTCCCGCTGTTGTTTAAATGCCTTCCAGAGTGTTGGAACCAGTTCTTTTCCGGCAGCATCATACATGTCGCCGGCGGCCGCATGCCAGCGACATTGGTACCAGCCATAATTCTTGGCATGCATCTTCCCGATCTCCTCGTAGTGTTCTTCCAGATCCTTCAGGCTTGTATAGGTAAATCCTTTAGTGCCTGCACTGATCACCATGCGGGGAAAAAGGATGAGGGCCGGTAATTGTTCCGGTTCTTCTTCAGCAATATAAGTGTGCAGTAAAATATTGCAGAATAATTCGCCCATCCATTTGCGTTGTATTTCAAGGCCGCCCTGCAGGTGAAACGCATGACCCAGTTCATGTAAGGCCAACAGATCAAAAAAACCTTCCATACTGATATTGCCGCTGCTGTTACGGTACACCGTTTCAATTTGTGTACGCAACCCGTCGGGTAACTGTTCCATCGGCTGTATAAAGCTTTTCCAGAAGGGATTGTCTTCGGCTGCCACAATAAGTGTTTGTGCATCATTGTAATGCGGCATTCCATAAACAGGAAAAGTGGTATAGCTGCTCCAGTCGGCAGCGGATAATACTAACAAGGTTATGGTGGGCTGAAAGCTGGTAAGTTGCTGCTGAAAGCGGATGGCTTTTTCTACCCGCTTGCTGATAGCAGTAGCCCGTTGCTGCTGTCCTTTGCTATAGTACACATGGAAACTTGTTTGTTCCAATGCGGATAGCTTATCAAAATTTTGTGCAGTAGTCTCCACTGTTAGTGAACAGAGAAACAAAACGGAGAGCAGAACAGTTTTTTGCATACTGGTTGATTTAACTGTAAAACTCGTTCACTGCTGACCCGGTAAATAGTAAAAAAACGACATTATAAACGCAGTGTAGCCTGCAGGCGGATGGGCGAACTTTCCAGGTCTTTTTCAATCAGGCGGGGAGAAACACCGGTAAATTGTTTAAAGTCACGGATAAGATGCATCTGGTCGAAGTAATTACATTCATAAGCAATTTGTGTCCAGCTGAGGCCGGTAAAATTTTCTCGCAACCTGTAGGCTTTTGAGAAACGGACGATCCTGGCAAATAGTTTTGGCGGCAACCCGATACGTTCCTTACTCACCCGTTCAAACTGGCGCAGGCTTAAGCAGGCCAGGGAAGCTATTTTTTCAACGGGCATAGTACCTCCTGATCGCAGCAATTCCAGCATGGCTTTATCAAAAGGGAGAATATCCTTTACCCGGCCGGCTTTCTTTAACAGGAACTGCTCCACGATATCTTTAATAGCATCAAAATGGTTGGCTTCCTGCAATTTTTCATCCAGCTCCTTCATCTCTTTGCCAAACACATCGGCGGCATCATAACTGGCATCAATCATACCGGCCATTGAAAAACCGAGTAACCGGTGCAGGCCACCGGGGTGAAAACCCACCCGCACCGCCTTATGATCCCTGTTCACATCAATGGTAACCCGGTTGAGCTGTGGTCCTACCAGCACACTCCTTGGTTGCTCGGCAAAAACAGCTGTTCCTTCGGGCTGCACTTTAATACGGTCGTTAATATAAAAGAACAAGGAGTTTTGTGGTGTGGGCGGATAAGGACAGACCACCGCTGGTGCAGCCGCATCAATTTTGGCATGCACGATCATAATGCATTGCACCAGGTCCTGCAGAAGGGGATGTGGTATGTAAAACCTGGTTTCCATGTAACCGACGAACAGTAAGTTACAACAACACGGGGAGCCGGGAAATATTTATTGCAGGAATCTGTTGTTAGTATTTATTTTATTCAAATTTGAAATAGTTGCTGAACGGAGACAAATTTATTTTTTCTTTATTCAGTAAAGCTTTGAAAAATGTATGTATCAGGGTGAGGTGCCGGGAATATCCCTTTATCTGACCTAATAGTATCGCTGAGTCGGGCTGATTAATATCCTTCCTCAAAAAGTAGCGCATCATCGACAGGGAAGTATAACTGTTGTGCGCAAAAGGTTCTTTATAGGAAGCAAAAATCATGGGGGCTGAACTAAGGTCTTTAAAAAACTCAAAGTTTGTATCATCATCTGCAGAAGCAAATAAAAGAACAGGTATGGAAAATGTATGTTTCTTCGCTTTTATAGCATCCCATACATAGGGCCATAATTCTTTTATTCTCGCCGTGTCTTTTTTAAATTCAATGGTAGTTTCCATCGAAACAAATGCATCCGCCCAAGCTGAATCATCCAGGAAGCACCAGCCTTCCTGGGCTCCCCAACTGTGCCCGATAAAAAACATCATATCCCCGGCAGCTATGGATGTAGCAAAGTTGATAAGGGCTTTTGCACTGCTTTGGTTATGCTTGTTTTCTTTGTCGAGATGGTAGGGTAATAATCCGTAAATGGTATTCTCGTAGGGTAAATGAAAATTAGCGGTAATAAAAACATAGCCATGTGAAGCAAAAAACTCTGCCATCACAGCATTTTCGGAAGATAGTCCCTGCGACCCGTGGTGGTAAACGATTACGGGATAATCAAGTTTAGCACCAATAGCTGAGCGATGGCTTATGGTGGCCAAACGATTTATTTTCTCAAGCACTTCACGGGTTGTAAGAGTGCCGTAATCAATCGGTTCATCATTCACCATAGCGGATTCTATCCCGTCCCGGATAAAGATTTCATCCATTTGCGAGGTGAGTTTTTCATACACCCCGGATAACCCGGCGGGAACAGTATGAAGTTTATATTGTCCAAAAGTCAGCCTTTTTTCTGCCGAACCCTTCATTGACGGGAACCATATTTGAACAAATAAAGGGGCTGGCCCGGAATATCCGTATTGTTCATAGTGTATCTCCTGATCATAAATAACAGTGTCGCTGTAGCAAACGTTGTATTCTCCAACTGCAATATGGTCGTAGTACGAACCTTGCGCATTGACTGAGAAAACCGGCACACACAAAAAATACAGGGATATCAATTTTCTCATGTATGTTTTTTGAATGAATGCTAACGGTTTATGTATTGGCAATGGTCGGGTATTTGAAAAACGTCAGCCCCGCTAGACGTTACGATGTTATGGGCAATTTTAATTCTTATTCATATCCACATCTGACTTGTCGCTCTTAGCTGATATTATTTGGCTCACTTGAGTTCTGAAAGTATTAATTTTTTCTGCTTTAATGTGTTCTTCATTGCTTTTTCCCTTACTATAGGATCATCGCTATGAATTAATTCAAAATATTCTGTTGGTACAACCTGCCATGATAATCCATATTTATCTTTACACCATCCGCAAGAGCCTTCCTCGCCACCATTTTTAGTAAGGGCTTCCCAATAATAATCCGTTTCAGCCTGGTCTTTTGTATTGATCACAAAAGAAATGGCTTCATTAAATTTGAATAGCGGACCTGCTGCTAAAATACTGAACTCCATTCCTGCTATTTCAATTACAGCTGTTTCTATGCCTGCATCGTTTCCGCTTTCGCCACTATCGAACTTGCGAAAATCTTTCAGCTTACCGTCTTTAAAAATGGATAGGTAGTAATTGGCTACGGCTTTGGCGTCTTTCTCTACCCACAAATAGGGTGTAATCTTTTGAGGCATCATATCTTTATTTTTAATGTTTTTACCGGGATCATTTGCAACTACGGTTTGATTGGTTGCAGTATCTGCGCTACCTGGCTGATCCGGGTTTGAACAGGAAATTGTCAAACAAAAAATAAGCGCCGCAGGAATAATTAGTTTATTCATTTTCTATTTCTTTAACGTTTTTAATAAACTTATCAATTCGTTTAATTTTGCAGTGAAACCTCTTTGAAGACCATATTTATCATTTATTTCAATTCTTCAAGTGCTCCAAAGTAAATTGAAATACTGACTTTAATAATTCTTTGCCTGTCCGGCAGGCATTTGATTCACCGAAAGCCAGTCGGAATTGCCCGCTTGAAGGGCGTCGCTAAAATTGCCCATAACGGTCACAGCTTTGCGTTCGGCAGGGCATTTGGAAAACGTCCAGCCCTGAACTGCAGCCGACCGAAGGTACAAAAGTTGAAAATATATTCTGCTGCTCATCTGTGTTCGGTCAGCCGGATATGTAGTTGATAGTAGCACTACGATGAGGATTTATTCGTCGCCCCCTGCTGACGCAAAACTGAATGTTGTGTGCATTAATTTACACTAAGTCATAGCTTGTACATAACTCCATCCAACTTATTTCTGTCAATGCGAACAGTTCTCGTTTCTTTTTTTGATGTTTGTCCAGTTTTTTTTATTTCTAAGTCCAACTGAAACTGTATTGATTGCTCATCAAGGTCAATAATCTTGGTGTCGTAAATGAAAAGAGATTCTTGTTTACAGTTGATACATTCAAGATACTGGTCGCTATAGCCGCCATGGTCAACATAAATTTTGCGCTGCTCAGCCAATATGAACAATGTTGTGTCAATAGTTACAGTTCCTGTGTCCTTTGTACCAACATATGAACGAATGTGTCTTTGCCCGTCAGGACTTGTCCATGCGTTACTGCTTTTGAAATCTATTCGAACTGTCAGCTCTAAATGATTTTTATTAATTGAGTCAACTTTAATATAACCGATGTCCCAACTTCCTTGTGCATTACAGGAAATTGTCAAGAAAACTAAAAATGTCGAGCTAAGTAGTTTGAGCATGTTGAAATAGGTGCACACAACGTGTGTATTAGCGAAACTACGAACTGTTTTGTTTGATAGCCTCAGAAAATTGTCGCTTTGATTGTCAATAGCTTAATGAGTTTATGCAAGATGATAGTTCGCCGGACAGAGTTGCGCAAATCCAACTAATTTTACAGCATGTCAACCCTTACTATCTCCGTTATTCAAACCCATCTTCATTGGGAAAACAAACCGGCTAACCTGCAGATGCTCGAAGAAAAGATCATGAGCATTGCAGAAAAAACAGAACTCGTGGTGCTGCCGGAGATGTTCAGTACCGGTTTCAGTATGCGGCCGGAACAACTGGCGGAAACCATGGAGGGTGAGACGCTGCAGTGGATGAAACGGATCGCCGCACAAAAGAAAGTGATACTAACCGGGAGTGTGATCATTAAAGAAGAAGCGGCTGATGGCCAGGTCAACTATTACAATCGTCTTATCTGGATGCTGCCCAACGGGCAATACGGTGTGTATGATAAGCGGCACCGCTTTGCTTATGCAGGTGAAGACGATCATTATACTGCGGGGAGTAAACGACTGATCGCTTCGGTAAGAGGCTGGAAGATCAACTTGCTGGTTTGTTATGATCTGCGGTTCCCGGTGTGGGCCCGTCAGCAGAGCCGCAAGGTTTCGACTCCGCTCAACCTTGCTACTGCCCCCGACACTTCGACTTCGCTCAGTGCGGGACCTGAATATGATGTACTGATCTATGTGGCCAACTGGCCCGAACGAAGGATACAGGCCTGGAAAACGTTGTTGCAGGCCAGGGCTATCGAAAATCAATGTTATGTGGTGGGAGCTAACCGGGTGGGTGATGACGGAAATAAAATTCATTACAGCGGAGAAAGTATGATTATTGATCCGCTGGGTGAAGTACTATACAGCAAAAAAGACGAAGAAGATATTTATACTATCACCCTGGAAAAAACACATCTTGATTCGGTGCGGGAAAAATTCCCCTTCTGGAAAGACGCCGATGTATTTATGATCATGAATGATGAGGAGGAAGAGTAGTTCGGCACCGGGAATATTTTAAATGATGAACCAGTTGCTGAATAACTCCTTTTCTCTTTTATCTCTGTGCGAAGAAACTACTCTTTGGGAGGGGTTTGTGCCTTATCTTTCTTAATCAGCTCCATCGCTTTCTCCAGTTTATAATCTGCATTTCTTTTGATGGCTTCCACGGTTGGTAGTGAAAGCACTTCGGGCTGCACGCCTTTACCATCTTTGGGTGTGTTCTTATCGATCACCAACCGGAACAGCGGCAAACGAAAACGAAGACCTGTTTCCGGCAGCGTTACATCGGGTATCAGCCAGGCAGAATTACCATAAGCACCGCCACCGGTTTCTTCGCCGACCACCATTACATTATCCTGTTTGATCAATGCGGAAGAAAATAAAGTAGTGGCAGAAAAAGAATTACCGCCGGTGAGAATATAAACTTTACCGCCGTAATGATTGTTTTGCTTCGGTTTGAAATAATGCCGCTCGAAATACCCGAAATGATAATTACCATCTCTTTTCTTCCGGGTGAACAAGGTAATGAACAAGCGGTTCCAGAAATGATTCTCCATGTAGCGGCTGTGCCTTCCTTTTTTACTGATGGCAAATAAAGTATCCGCTACTTTAAAACGATGATCGGCCAGGTACCGGGTGATCTTGGTAGAATTGGTGACACTGCCGCCGCCATTGCTGCGCACATCAATGATGAGATGGGTGATCTTCTGTTGCTTCAGGGTACGAAAAGATTGCCGGAAGAATTTTTTCAGCCCAAATCCTTTACCAAAGGAAGCCAGGTTCATCATGGCAGAATGATTGACCGTATCAATTTGTAATAAACGAACCGCCGCCATTTGATTTTGCCTTCTTTCCTCCCGGGTTGGTCTTGGCAGACTGGCCAAACGACGGATAGCAGCCCGGTTGAATGTATCAGCAGCCGGGTTATAAACCGGGATGGTAATGGTTTTCAACTGGCCGCTACTGTCCGCATATTCTATGGTATATTTTTCTGATAAACCAAACAACGAGGTATATAAAGAACCAAAGAAACCCCGGTTGCTTAGTGTTTGGTATTTATGGGTCCGGTTATAACCATCGGTAGATAAATAATTGAATAAGCTATCCACAATTTCATTGCCGCTGCGGCCATTGATCTTTGTAATGGGAGTTCCTCTTTTTAAAACAGAATCACGGCGGTTGAGATTGGCGGCCACCACCATGGTATCCTGCCAGAGCTTCAAACTGAGCGGAAATATTTTCCCGGGCCTCAGGGTATCATTGTATTTTATAAATCCTTTGGAAGAACGGACGGTGGTATGCCCGCAATTGATCTTCGCCGTTACATAGTTCAGGATCTTCCGGAACTGTATCTCGGTCATGGAATCTTTCAGCTGTTTTTTGCCTTCTTCAAAGTAATAATCCATGCTGTCTTTGGAAGTATACCAGTACAAGCTGGGATGATGTTCTTCCAGTATCTCCCGGTACAACGTATAATCTCTTTCCACCTGTTGCAGCGAATATTTTTTATTTGGAGAGTAGGAATGCTTGCCGGCACTGCAGCTAACCAATAGCACCACGATGATGAACAACCACAATTTCCTCATATGCCAACTTCTTAGTAGACCCGGTTTTATTTCAGGTGATTCCATCCCTGTGCGGTGAGGGCATGTTTACTGCCGCCTTTGGTGATGATATGGGCACCCTGTTCGGGTTCTGTCATATAGCCCACGACACTAATTTCCTCATTTAATACCAATTTATCGTATTCCGATTGAGGAATGGTAAAAACTAATTCATAATCTTCCCCGCCGCTGAGGGCACAGGCGGTGGGATCTATCTCAAATTTGAAAGCCGCCTGTTTCATTTGCTCATTCACCGGTATCTTGTCTTCATACAACACACAACCCAAATTACTTTGTTTGCAAATATGTAATACCTCTGAACTCAATCCATCACTGATATCCATCATCGCTGTCGGTACGATCTCCGAATTGGCCAAAAACTCAATGATATCTTTCCGGGCTTCCGGTTTCAGCAATTTGCCGATCACAAACGATTCGCCTTCCAGGTCCGGTTGCACACCCGGGCTTTCCATATAGATCTTCTATTCTCTTTCCAGGAATAATAAACCTACATAAGCAGCACCGAGGACACCACTAACACAAAGCAGGTCACCTTTCTGTGCGGTACTTCTTTTGACGAATTTATCCGGCGCCACTTCACCAATTGCCGTTACGGAAATAATAAATCCTTTTTGTGAAGAAGTGGTATCGCCACCCACGAGGTCAACACCATATTTGGTACAGGCTGCATAAACACCTTCATAAAATTCATCCATCGCTTCCAGGCTAAACCGGTTGCTGATGCCCAGGCTAATAACAATCTGCGTGGGGATGGCATTCATCGCATAGATATCACTCAGGTTCACGATCACACTTTTATAACCCAGGTGTTTCAGTGGTGTGTACATCAGGTCGAAGTGAACACCCTCTACTAACAAGTCTGTAGTGATCACAGTTTGCTTGCCAAAATGATCGATCACGGCAGCATCATCACCTACGCCCAATACCGAAGAAGCATTTTGCAATTCAATATTTTTGGTCAGGTGGTCGATGAGACCGAATTCGCCGAGAGAAGATATTTCTGTTCTGTTTTCCATTTACCGTATTCTGTTTTATAAATTCTGTTTCTTGCTTTCTACAGTTCTCCTCCATTGATCACCTTCAGCATTTCCTCATGTATCTTTCCATTCGTCGCCAAGATCCGGTGCTGATAGACCGAGAAGGTACTGCCCGTAAAATCCGTTACTTTTCCTCCTGCTTCTTCCACGATCAAATAACCGGCTGCACTATCCCAGGCTTCCAGTTTATGTTCATAAAACCCATCAAAACGACCGGCCGCCACCCAGCACAGATCTATTGCTGCTGAACCAAGACGACGTACGGGTACGCCTTTGCGGATAAAACGTTCAAATATTTCCAGCGGACCATTCGGCATATTAATATAAGTATAAGGAAATCCGGTCACCAGGCAGGCTTTGATCGCCTCTGTTTCTTCACTCACCCGGATCGGCTTATCATTCAAGAAAGCACCTTTTCCTTTTTCAGCAAAAAAGAGTTCATTCAAATGCGGGTTATAAACACAACCCAATATGATCTCGCCTTCATGTTCGATACCAATCGAAACACAGTTGAGCGGAATACCATGTGCAAAATTTACGGTGCCGTCAATCGGGTCAATGATCCATTTATAGTTGGAGTCCTGGATGATCTCGCCGGTTTCTTCGGCCAGTATCTGGTGATCGGGAAATTTAGATTTAATAATATCCATGATCGCTTTTTCGGATGCATGGTCGGCTTCGGTCACCAGGTTATTGACACCTTCTTTATTACTGATCTTGAATTCGCTGTTGAAAAATCGCTGTATCTCTGCGGCGCCTGCTTTGGCAGCCTCAATAAGGGTTGTCTTGAGCATGGGCAAAGATAACTCTGATTTTAGATTGCAGATTTTAGAATTTAGATTTGGGGCTGTTAAGCATGCAGTTATCCATCATCATAGTCAATTATAATGTCCGGTTTTTCCTGGAACAATGCCTGTGTTCGGTACAAAAAGCAGTAACGGGGATGGAGGCGGAACTGATCGTAGTGGATAATAATTCCCCGGATGACAGCCTGGCTTACCTGCAACCACAATTTCCGGGTGTTCATTTTATAGCCAGTGCGGAGAATTTGGGTTTTGCCAAAGCTTGCAACCTCGGTTTGCAACAGGCAACCGGGCAGTATATAGTATTCCTGAACCCGGATACGATCGTGCCGGAGGATTGTTTCCGTTCCTGCATCCATTTTTTTGAAACCCACCCGCAAGCCGGTGCACTCGGCATTAAAATGCTGGATGGAAAAGGACGATTTCTCAAAGAATCCAAACGGGCTTTTCCTTCACCGATGACTTCTTTATTCAAGCTCTTTGGTTTGGCCACACTGTTTCCTTCTTCTAAAATTTTTTCAAAATACCATTTGGGTTATTTGAATGAGAACGAAGATCATGAAGTGGATGTCCTGGCGGGAGCATTCATGATGATACCAAAAGAAATATTGAATAAAGTCGGAGGCTTTGATGAAACCTTCTTTATGTATGGTGAAGATGTGGACCTGAGTTACCGCATACAAAAAGCAGGCTATACCAATTATTACTTTGCCGGTAGTCATATCATCCACTTTAAAGGAGAAAGTACCCGCAAGGGAACGATGAATTATGTCCGCATGTTCTATAATGCCATGAGCATTTTTGTCCGCAAACATTATGGCGGCAGCAGGGCCGGTATCTTTCATTTTTTGATTCACCTTGCCATCTGGGTAAGAGCAGCCTTATCGGCGGTGGGCCAGTTTGTACGCCGGATCGGTTTGCCCTTAATAGATGCGGGCCTGATATTGCTTTCTTTCTGGCTCATGAAAAATATTTGGAACCAGTATGTAAGAACAGATATTGAATACGAGAACCGTTTACTATGGATCGCCTTCCCTGCCTACACAGTGTTTTACCTGATCACTGCGTATTATGCAGGGCTGTATGACCGCTGGTATAAATGGACAGGCCTGGTTCGCTCAACAGTCATGGCCACGATTGTATTGCTGGCCGCTTATGCATTATTACCGGAACAATACCGGTTTTCAAGAGGGATCATTTTATTTGGTGCCATGCTGGCTTTTTTGCTGATCAGTATATTAAGGTGGGTGCTGATACAAACAAAAGTGCTGACGAGTAATAAAGAAAAAGAAGAACATGCCACTACGGTGATAGCCGGTTCCCCGGAAGAATATTTGCAGGTTGTTCAACTAATGAAAGAAGCCGGCTTGCAGGAAAGAATACTGGGTCGTATTGCTGTGGATGAAAATAAAGAAGGAGCAATTGGCCAGGTGCATGAACTGAATAAATTGATATCCGTAATTCCGTTCCGGGAGATCATCTTTTGCCAGGGGCAATTTTCGTATGCCAACAGCATTGCGATCGTAAAAACATTACCCGGTTTCCTGAAAATAAAATTTCATGCAGCCGGCAGCCGGAGCATTGTTGGCAGTGAATCAAAAGATACATCCGGGGAGGCCTTGTCCACTGAAAATGGATTTAAGCTGGCTGAACCCGGCAACCAGAGAATAAAACGATTAGCAGATATCATCATCTCCTTTTTATCATTAGCCAGTTTCCCGGTGCATTTATTATTGGTAAAAAAACCGCTCCCCTTTTTTGCAAACTGTTTGGCTGTTCTCACAGCCGGGAAGACCTGGGTGGGTTATATTAAAAATGAACAAAAGTTGCCGGCACTCCGAAAAGCAGTAATGACCTGTAATGGATTTCCTGCAGCACAACCCCAGCAATTACCCGACGAAAGCCTGTATAAGCTGGATTACTGGTATGCCCGCGACTATGAACCCATGTATGACCTCAGATTATTATGGAGACGGTATCGTCATTTGGGCGGATGAAACGATTTGCCCCTATATTCGCAGACCTTTGCGCTGAAACATTGTGTAACTTTAAAGCTATTGTGATAATTAATGGCCTCCATTATAGATATAAAACTACCCAAAGCAATTGCTGCCGCTCTTCGTCTCCCGCCCAATGATCCCCGCCGGCAGCAGATAAGGGTATTGAAAAAATTACTGAAGAAAGCAAGGTTCACCGAATTCGGTCAGCAGTATCATTTTGATGATGCATTGCTCAGTCGTCATCCGGGCAAAAGTTTCCAGGAGCTGGTCCCGGTGCATGATTATAATAAGATCTATGAAGAATGGTGGCAAAAAACATTAGATGGTGTGCCTGATGTGACCTGGCCCGGCAAGATCAAATATTATGCATTAAGTTCCGGCACATCAGAAGCGGCGAGTAAATATATACCGGTCACCAAAGACATGCTGCGCAGCAACACGGTTAATTATCTTCGCCAGTTGCTAAGCCTGCTGAATTATGAAGAGGCCAATAAAAAAGCCATGACCAAAGGCTTTTTAATGATCGGTGGTGCCACGGACTTGAAAAAAGGAAAAGCAGGCTGGTTTGCCGGTGACCTGAGTGGTATCCTGGCCAAGAAAAGACCGTTTTGGTTCCAGAGTTTTTATAAACCCGGTGGCCGCATTGCAGCCATGTCCGACTGGAACCAGAAATTGCACGAGATCGTAGAACATGCCAAAGAATGGGATATCGGTTATATCGTGGGTGTGCCTGCCTGGTGCCAGATGTGTATGGAAATGGTGATCGAACATTATAAAGTCAAGAACATACACGAGATCTGGCCCAACTTCAGCTTCTTTGTGCATGGTGGTGTTGCTTTTGAACCGTATAAGAAAGGGTTTGAAAAATTACTGGGTAAGCCAATTGTATATATTGAGAATTACCTGTCCAGCGAAGGGTTTATTGGATATAAAACAAGGGAACATGCAAAAGGCATGCAGCTGATCCTGAATAATAATATCTTCTTTGAGTTTGTCCCTTTTGATGATAAGAATTTTGATAGTGATGGTAAAATGATCGATAACCCGCATGCCTTAATGATCCATGAAGTAGAGGAAGGAAAAGAATATGCCCTGCTGATGAGCACTAACTCCGGTGCCTGGCGCTACCTGATCGGGGATACCATCAAGTTCGTGGACCTGGAAAAAAGTGAAGTGGTGATTACGGGCCGCACCAAGCATTTCCTGAGCCTGGTGGGCGAACACCTGAGTGTGGAGAATATGAATAAAGCGATTGAACTGGTGAGTGAAGAGCTGAATGCAAGTATTCCTGAATACACCGTGGTTGGTTTCCCGCATGAAGGTTTTTTTGCCCATAAATGGTACGTGGCCACCGATGATAAAGTGGATGCGACTGAGTTGGGGAAGAAGATCGATCAGCATCTCCGGGTATTGAATGATGATTATGCTACGGAAAGGGACAGTGCGTTGAAAGAGGTATTCCTGGAAGTATTGCCCGAAGAAAAATTTTTGCAGTTCATGGCACTGAAAGGGAAACTGGGCAGCCAGCATAAATTCCCCCGGGTGATGAAAGGAAAAATGCTGGACGAATGGAACCGTTTTTTAAAGACCGGGGTGATTTAAATAAATAATAAGTTAGTTTAAACCTCTTTCATTTCCCGAAAGGGGTTTTTTATTTTAGCTTTGAACACATTGTATGATTGAAGCTATTTTAAAAGGACTCGGATTTGGTTTACTGCTCACCATCGCAGTAGGTCCTGTTCTTTTTTCTATTATCAAGCAAAGCCTGAACAACGGGCATAAGGGAGGATTTTCTTTTATCATCGGAGTATCCGCCAGCGATATCACCCTGGTACTGGTCAGTAATATATTTACAGAGCTGTTTAACCAGATCAAAGAGTACAGGCTGCAGATCGGTATTGCGGGCTGTGTCTTCCTGATCACGATGGGGGTCTATTTCCTGTTTTTCAAAAAGGTGAATGTGAATGAAGAAGGAAGGGCGGTTCTTATCAAATTCAGAAAAAGGGATTATGCGAAAATATTCCTGTCGGGCTATTTTATGAATACGCTGAACCCCGGTATTTTCATTTTCTGGATCACCACCTCAACAGCAGTCATCACGCATAGTGTAAATCAGCGGATCATCATTTTTGTTACCTGTTTATTATTTGTATTGTTATCAGATGTTCTTAAAGTATTACTGGCGGGTAAGATCCGCAACCGGCTGACACCGCATAATATTCATATCATCAACCGTATTAATGGTATTATCCTGATCGGTTTTGGTATTGCCCTTATTGCAGGGCTCCTATTTTATCCTGCTGAATAATTAATTCTTTAGATAGTATATTGCGCAACATGGCAGCAAGTTCGAATAACTCTACCTGGAAAAAACTATGGCGCATCATCAAAAAAGTGCTGCTCTGGCTTTTCATTCTCCAGTTTGTGTATATCATCCTATTGCGCTGGATCGATCCGCCCATTACCATGACGCAATTAGTAAGCTGGGTAAGTGGTCATGGATTGAAAAGAGATTACGTGGACCGCAGCGCCATTTCGCCCAATGCAAAACTGGCCGTTATCGCTTCGGAGGACCAGTTATTTCCCGATCATGATGGCTTTGACTGGAAGAGTATTAAAAAAGCGATGGCGTACAATGAAAGAAAACCAGGACGTATCCGTGGAGGCAGCACCATCAGCCAGCAGGTGGCGAAAAACGTGTTTCTCTGGCAGGGAAGAAGCTGGGTGCGCAAAGGGCTGGAAACCTATTTCACCTTTATGATCGAACTCTGCTGGAGTAAAGAACGCATACTGGAAATGTATTTGAATGTGGCAGAGATGGGTGACGGTGTATTTGGTATTGAAGCTGCCGCACAATCTTATTTCAATAAGCCGGCCAAAAATTTATCAAGACAGGAAGCGGCTATGATCGCTGCCTGTTTACCCAGCCCGAAAAGGTATAAAGTAAAACCGGCTTCCGGGTATGTCGCTGCAAGGTCCCGCACCATCGTTCAACAAATGAATAACCTGCAAAGCGACCCGGATATACAGGAGGTGATTGATACTTCTCCGCCGGGAACAAAGAAATAATTTATTCTACCAGCAACTCAATCTTTGCACTGTTATGCGTAGGACCATAGGCACCAGCATTGATAGCAAAACGTAAATAATATTTTCCTTTTGGTAAACCGGTATTGATGGTCAGGCTTGTTTCTTTCTCCTTCATCATTTGGGAAACGGTCAGTAAAGTGAATACATCTTTTACCCAGCCCTTTTTCCCAAATACGCCAATCCGGGTAGTATCATTCAGCAGGGTTGTATGATCTTTTATGAATGATGCATACTGTTCCGGTACTGTGAAGCGGCATTGCAGAGTGAACTCATCTCCTTCTTTGATAGTAATTTTTTTTGGGACCACATCAACAAGGATCTTTGCAAACGAAACAAAGGCCGGATCATATTGATAACCCACGTAACCAACAGGTGTCTTCAGTGAATCAGGGAAACGCCAGAGCTGGTACTTATCAAGAAAGTAGACTGGTTTGCCCAACACAGCCTCCTCTAATGGCCAGAAATTATAGTTGTTTCTACCCCCGGCGATATAATGATTCAGCGAATAGGTCGGTTGCCCGGAATAGAACCAGTACTTGGAAGCCCGTTGATAAGAATTGCTGAATACGATGGGTAATCCCTTTGTTCTTTCTTTCATTTCTGCCGGCCATGCTTTCCAGGAATGATAGCGTTCTTTCACGGCTTTTACCGGGAGGATATCCTGGATCATGGCAATACGGGCAAATAGGGTGAGCAGTAATGTTATGGGTAATAACTTATATAAAATTGTCTGCCATTTTATTTTTTCAGCGAGATAATTATGGGCCAGTATAATAAGTGGAACCAATGCCGGTGATGTCCAGTTGGCTTCTACTTTTCCCCGGAACGAACTCAATAAGAAAAAAGTATAGATCCCGATCATGGTAAACCGCAAAGCTCTCTCGGTTTGAGACTTTGCCATGTATAAAAAAGCAGCCGGTAAAAGAATGAACCCGGCAATAGGCCCCGGCAACAGCAATTGCCCGATAATATAATCACCCGTATGGGAAAACTTATAGGGATTGACATTGCTTTCAAACAAGTGATACCGGAAACTGACCCAGTCGTGCTGGTACTGCCACCAGAGATGGGGGGCAAATAATAAAAGAGCAATGACACCGGCCAGCCAGGTCTGGTATTTAGTAAACAACTTCCAGTTAGCGAGTAATGCAAAGAAAACGATCAGTACTGCATGGTACTTGCTGTACAATAGGAGAGCAATGGCTAAACCCAGCAACAAGGTATTTTTTACAGAAGTAACGCCGGTAAATCTTTTATAGCAGAGAAAAAATACTGCTGTAAAAAAGATCAGTGGTATATCCGGCACGGCCACAAACCCGATCAGTTGTAATACGGCAATTGATAGGGCAATGGTATAAAAGAGAAACGGGTTCTTTTTGTCGATCAGTTTTTCAATGATGACAAGGGAAAGAATATTCAGCAGAAGAGGATACAACCTTACACCCAGCTCATTCGGGAAAATGGTATAGCCCATTTTGATCAGTAACCCGATCATTGGCGGATGATCATAATAACCCCAGTCTAAGTATTGTCCATATACCCAATAATAGGCTTCATCGTCCAGTAATTCAGTAAGACCGGCTTGCGCAAGGCCCAATACCAGCCAGCAGGCATAAAAAAGAAG
>CALRSN020000002.1:0-23337 GCA_943370865.1 Bordetella parapertussis | reverse complement strand
GGGAATAAAAACTCGGGAACTCCTCCTGCCCGTATGTAACAACGGGAATTCCTTTTGTTTCTAGGTATTCTAATGTCAACCCGATGTCTAAAATAGATTTTGCACCGGCCGAAACAACAGCCACTGAGGTCTGCGCCATTTCAGTAAGGTCGGCTGATATATCCATACTATTTTCCGCACCTCGGTGTACACCACCGATACCACCGGTGACAAAAATTTTAATACCCGCCATCGCAGCGATCCGCATCGTGGCTGCAACAGTGGTGGCTCCATATAACTGCTGGCTGATCACATAGGGCATATCCCGCAAGCTGACTTTCCATACATTGTTTGCATTGCCAAAATATTCCAGCTCTTGTTTGCTTAAACCCACATGGCATTGCCCGTTAAAGATGGCAATTGTAGCCGGAACAGCCCCGTTAGCTCTTACTACTTCTTCCACCGCCAAGGCCGTTTCGATGTTTTTGGGATAAGGCATACCGTGAGAAATGATAGTTGATTCCAGGGCAACAACAGCTTTTCCTACCTGTAATGCTTCTTGTACTTTAGGATGTATGGTGAGGAATTGATGCATTAATCAGGATAGTATTTGGGAACAAGACTCAATAATTTTTGCTGATCAAGATGGGTGGCGATAGCGCCGTTCACCTGTAAGATCTCTGCAGATAAAGTATGCGCCAGCTTCAGACAACCGAGATCGTCTTTACCTAAATGTTTGGCCAGTAAATAGCCGGACAGTGAACCATCACCCGCACCTGTGCAATCCACCACTTCAATATCCGGTGCATGTAGGGTGATCGCTTTCTCTTTGTTATATAAGGCAGAACCATGTTTGCCATTATGCAGCCAGATATTTTGTACTCCTTTCTCTAATAATTCTTCCACCTGCAACTGTGTAAGGAATGATTTTTCCGAACAAAGTACCGGCAGCTCATCTTCATTGGGTGTGATCATGTACAGGCCGGTTAAATTTACCCCTTTGTATTTTTTGGCCGGGGGCACTGAAACGGGCTCCAGGATAAAAGGGATCTTCGTTTCGGCACTAAAGGCTAATAACCATTCAGCGGTGTCTACGCTGATATTGGCATCGGCAAGTAAGAAGGAAGCAGTCTTGAGTAATTCTTTATGTTGTTCCAAATGTTCAGGAGTGATGAGCTGGTTAGCTGCATTGGTCAGGAAGGCAGAGAACAAAGAACCATCAACATTCAGAATACCTGTGTACTTACCGGAAAGTCCCTTACGGGTGATGGAGGCATCCAATTTAACGCCTGCATCACTACACACTCTCTTTAACCAGTCACCGTCACTGTCGTTCCCAAATACACTGATCAGCTGAACGGGTACACCGAGCAAGGCCAGCTGGTGAGCAATATTGCGGCTGACGCCTCCGGCGGTTTTGGTGACCACGGCATCATTGGTGGTGGCCAGCAACATCTCGCTGCTGGCATGGAACAGCTCATCTACTAAGGATGCGCCGATACAGATAACAGGGTTTGGCATGCTGCAAATGTAATGGCAATAATTATTCTTCTTTACGACGCACTACCAGGTACCAATCATTTTCTAAAGGCAGGTAGCCATAGTCATAACAATAGAAATAGGTCTTGCCGGTTTTGGTGGTATACAGATGCGTAAGGTATTTGAATTGAAATCCCTGGCGCTGCAGTTTGTCTTTATTCGCCTTGGCGGTTTCTTCTCCTTCGGGCAATATGCTCTCTAATATTTTCCGATTCTTGAGCAGGGTATTATTAATATTCCGGACGTAAGTACTGTGACTTCCCTTGGCTTTTTGCTGGTTATTGTAATTATTCCGGCAGTTATCGTCGCAGAATTTCTTGTCAACACGGCCTTTCAGGGTTCGTCCGCAGGCAAGGCAGTTTTTTGTTTCAGATGCAGTCATAGCAAAGGTTTCAGGGAATTAAGATAGGCTTTTTATCCGTGTGCAAACGTTTTTACACGTTTAGCTTCGGGAGTAAACGGGTAAAAACCGGCTATCGCTTTCCGGCACTATCATCTTTGTGTTGTCAATCGGCAATGACGTCACCGGCTGACTGAGATAACAAAATTCAAAACCGCTTCCGTCAAAAAATAACCGGGAGCACAAATTTTAAAACTATGTACGCTTTAAAAAACAAAGTACAACTGATCGGCAACCTGGGTAATGCACCTGAAGTAAAAACCTTAGAAAGTGGAAAGAAGATGGCCCGTTTTTCCGTCGCCACGAGTGAAAGCTATCGCAACGCCAAAGGCGAGAAAGTAACCGAAACACAGTGGCATAGCCTGGTAGCCTGGGGTAAAGTAGCCGAGATCGTTGAAAAATACCTGACCAAGGGAAAGGAAGTCGCCATTGAAGGCAAGCTGATCAGCCGCAGCTATAATGACAAAGACGGCAACAAAAAATACATCACCGAAGTTCAGGTGAGTGAATTGCTGATGCTCGGTGTAAAAGCCACAGAAGCATAAAAAGTGGCCACGAATGGCACGAATATCACGAAGGATTTCGGTTTGATATTCGTGCCATTTTTTCTTAAACCCCTTAAGTATTCAAGCATGACCATTCTATACAAAGAGGAAGTTTATGCAATTGCAGGCACATGTATGGATGTCTACAATAATCTTGGGTATGGTTTTCTGGAAGTTGTATATAAAGATGCTATGGAAATTGAATTCAGGGAAAGACAAATGACGTATTCCAGGGAAAACCCATTTCCGATTCTTTATAAAGGTGTTCGGCTAAAACGAACCTTTTATGCCGATTACTTCTTGTTCAATAAAATTATTATTGAAGTGAAGGCCAACCCAGAAGGGATTTCTGAAGAAGCAATTGCACAAACGCTAAACTATCTCAAAGCTTCGGGCAACCGGGTTGGGTTAATTATTAATTTCGGAAAAAGAAGATTGGAATACAAAAGAGTTATTTTCTGATTTGGTCAATTGTATTTTATTCGTGGTATTTGTGTAATTCGTGGCAAAAAACTTAACTGTGGCATCCTTCTCTCCCGATATATCCAATAAAATGTTCGGCATTGCTGTGCAACTGGTGAACCAGAGTTCCCGGAATATCTTCCTGACCGGTAAGGCCGGTACAGGTAAAACAACGTTTCTGAAATACATCCGGGAGAACTGCCCTAAGCAAATGGCCGTGGTGGCCCCAACCGGTGTGGCCGCTATCAATGCCGGAGGTGTTACGATCCATTCCTTATTTCAACTGCCAATTTCCCCGTTTATACCAGAAGCAAAAGGATTTTCTAAAAACGAGGAAACCGTCAACCGGCACAGCCTCATCAGCCGCTTGCGAATGAATAGCGATAAAAAGAAAGTATTACAGGAACTGGAGCTGCTTATCATTGATGAGATCAGTATGGTCCGTTGTGATACCCTGGATGCAGTGGATACAGTGTTGCGCCATGTAAGAAACCGCTACCAGGAACCCTTCGGCGGTGTACAGGTATTGTTCATCGGGGATATGTTCCAGTTGCCACCCGTTATCAAAGAGCAGGAATGGAACCTGTTGGCTGAATATTATAATGGCCCCTATTTTTTCGACAGCCTTGTGATTAAGCAGGAGCAGCCTGTCTATATTAAGTTTGATAAGATCTACCGGCAGAGTGAAGAACGCTTCATCCGCTTGCTGAACCAGGTACGTAATAATAACCTGGATGAGGAAGGAATGAAAATACTGGAAAGCCGGTTTAATCCGGCCTTCAGAAGAACAAAGGAGGATGGATTTATTATTCTAACCACACATAATGAAATTGCCCGGCAGACCAATGCAGAAAAGCTACAAGGATTAACCGGGAAACTATATTCCTTTAAAGCCGACATTGATGATGACTTCCCGGCGAATGCTTACCCGGCTGATGAGCTATTGCAACTCAAGGTTGGCGCACAGGTCATGTTCATTAAAAATGACCTGGACAAAAGCAAGCGATACTTTAATGGGAAAATTGGTACGGTTACCAGATTGGAAGAAGAGAAGATCTTTGTACAATGTGCTGATGAGCCCAACGAGATTGAAGTAAAAAAAGATAAATGGGAGAATATCCGCTACGACCTGAATAAAACTACCCGCCAGTTAGAAGAAAAACTCTTGGGGGCTTTTTCCCAATACCCGTTGCGGCTGGCATGGGCCATCACCATTCATAAAAGCCAGGGGTTAACTTTTGAAAAAGCTATCATTGATGCCGGTAAATCTTTTGCCGCCGGGCAAGTATATGTGGCGCTGAGCCGCTGCACCAGTTTGGAAGGAATGGTTTTACAAAGCCGGATCAATACTGATAGCTTACGGACCGATCAGCGGATCGTCAACTTTTCAAGAACAGCAGCTTCTGTCAGTAAGCTGGAAGAGGAATTGATTGCCGCTCAAAAGCAGTACTGGCAAAAGATACTGCTCTCCCTGTTTGATTTCAGGAATGCGGTAGCCAATAGTAAAGAACTGGTGAGTTATATAACAGAACACGGATCCTCTTTCAATCCGGAAGTGTTGTCGTGGCTAGAAACGATAAATGGTCAACTTATTTACCAGCAGGAAGTGGCCGAACGGTTTCAGCAACAACTGCAACAGTTATTTGCCTTGAATGAGGAGGCCAGGTTGCAGGAAAGGATCAAAGCAGCAGCCGAACATTTTTATAAGGAAACGGCATCTTTGATCGGTAAAGTGCAGGGATCACCAGCAGTGACCGATAGCCGTCTTCATGCCAAAGAATATAATGACTTGCTGAAAGAGATCATTATACAATTGGCGGCAAAGAAACATATACTGGAAGAGGGCGGCATTTCGGGTATAGAAGCCTATCATACAAGAAAGAAGAGCTTTATAGCTCCCGCTATTTCGATAAATGCCTATGCCGGCGCATCCCATCAACAGGTAACTGATATTCCTAACCCCATTCTTTACCAGCAATTGAGAAAGAAAAGAGATGCGATCTGTGAACGAAAAGGGTCTCCTATATATATGGTGGCCGCTTCCCAGACGCTGGTGGAAATGTGTACCTACCTGCCCCAGACAGCAAAAGAATTAGAACAGATCACCGGCTTTGGTGCGGCCAAGATCAAATCCTACGGACCCGATTTCCTGGATATCATTGTAGCTTATTGTGAAGAGCATGGGCTGGAATCACGGATTGATGAAAGAGCTGTAAAAAAAGTAAAGAAGGAAAAAAAGACCAATAAAAAAGAAGAAACCTATCATTTATTCCGGGAGGGAAACTCCGTTGCTGAAATAGCGAAGCAGAGAAACCTTACCCCGCAGACAATCGAAGGTCATCTAGCCTTTTATGTAGCACAAGGGGAAATAAGCATTGAAGAGTTATTACCACAGGAAAAGATTACACTAATGGAACCACTTAGCAAAGACTTTACCGGTACATCCATTACGGCAATAAAAGAACAGTTTGGTGATGAAGTGAGTTTTGGAGAAATAAGGTGGATGCTGGCCTGGCAGGAATACCAAAAACTGCGGGAAGGTTAATGAATAGGTTCTTACTTATGATTGAATGACGATAAATGTTATTAAGCCATCATCGTTAATTATTAACATTTACGTTCAATAAACTTGTTACATAAAAGTTTATATATATCTTTCATTAACGAATAAATCATGGCAATACTTACTACCCCCGATTATCGCATTATCAGCAATCATGGCATTGCTGAAATGAGACAAAAAGTATCCAACGAACAAAATGCATTATTTGCACTTCAATCATTTCAGCCTGGCGAAGTGATTGCTGAGTTCTGGGCCGGGACCATTGCTGCAGAGCCTACCTACCTGACTGTACAGGTAGATGTTGGTAAGCATATCACCCTGCAACCCGAGTTCCTTCAATACATTAATCATAGCTGCGATCCGAATGTTTTCTTTGATACCACGCTGATGCAACTAGTAGCCTTGAGAGAGCTTAAGTCTGGTGACGAAATGACTTTCTTTTATCCCTCCACCGAGTGGAAGATGACACAATCCTTCAACTGTTATTGCGGAAGTTCAAATTGTTTAGGTGATATTAGAGGAGCTTCTTATCTATCTGATGATGTAACGAAGCAATACCGCTTTACCGATTTTATTCAACAACAACTGGCAAAACGGGCAGCCAGGAAAGTAGCCTGATTGTATGAAAATACCTGAAGCCTCCCGGTTACTGAAGCCGTATGTTATTTGGGTGCTGGCTCCGCATCTTGAATCTGAAGACCCTAATCTCAAATATTACTACGATTTTACACAAAGCATAGCCGAATACACGAAAGTATTTGAACAGCTGAAGGCGGAATGGAAATGGCAACCCGTTACTATCAATAACTATAAAGAGATCATACGCTCTATTGCTGAAAGTAAAAATGGGAAGACACCATTAATTCTCAATCTATGCGATGGCGATGAGGTAAATGGGACCCCGGGTGTTTCAGTGATCCATGAAATTGAAAAGTATGGGTTGATCTATACAGGCTCGGATGCTCATTTTTATACTATCACTACTTCCAAGATCCCGATGAAGAAGGCTTTTGATAAGGCTGGCGTATCCTCGGCTAACTGGCGAGTGATCACTGATAAAAAGGGTTCTACAAAAGGAATTGCTAAAAGAGTTGGAACACCCATCATCATTAAACCGGCGGTTTCCGGCGGCAGCATGGGTGTATCTGTAAAAAACGTGGTTCATACAGAAGAAGAGTTGGCAGAACGGGTGGAAGAAATAAAGAAGGGGTATCGTGGATGGAATTTATTGGCAGATGGCCTTTTCGTCGAGCAATTTATCACCGGCCCGGAATACACCACGTTTATAACAGGATCAGCTGATGATATGGATAACTGTATCGTCTACGAACCGGTAAAAAGGATATTTCACGAATCATTGCCTGAATCAGAAAAATTCCTGTCGTTCGACAGGTTATGGGAGATCTATGAAGACGAAACCCCGATGCCGGAGAACGGCAACTTCTATGAATACGGCCCGGCTGAACCCGAGCTTATCCCTGCATTAAAGCAACTAAGCCTGGATGCTTATAAAGCCTGCGGCGGAAAGGGATATACCCGGATCGATATCCGGCAGGATGCCGCTACCGGTAAATTATATATGTTGGAGGCCAATGCACAATGCGGACTGAGCGAGGATGAAAATTACACTTCTATCGGTGCCATTTTAAAAGTGTCTGATGTAAGTTTTACTGAAGTGATCGCTGAAATACTAAAGGATGCCCTGAGAAGAAGTATGGTCCGTGTAGCTGCTACTAAAAAGACACCTGGCAGGAAAGCCGGAACAAAGAAGACCGTCACGGTAAAATAAGTTTTTACAATCCCGTTTCAGGCACCTGATGTTTATATAGTTCTACTTATTACCTTAGCAATTCATGAGAGTATGTGTTCTGCAGCCCGATTATTCAACCACCGGAGTTGATTATAAAAACTATGATCCTCCCCGTGATCTTGCATCCCTGATACCGGAAGCAGAAGTGCATACTGTTTTCCTTAATAAACTTACAACGTACAAACAGCTTAAAGAATTAGGTAAACAGGGGTATGATATTTTTGTGAACCTCTGCGAAGGATACCTGGAATGGGAAGTGCCCAGTATAGATGTGATCTATACAATGGAGTTGTTAGACCTTCCCTTTACCGGCCCTACCACGAAATTGTATGATCCCCCAAAGGAATTAATGAAATACCTGGCTTACTGCGAGGGAGTTAAAACACCTGGCTATGTGATCATTCATGAACTAAAAGATGTGGATGAAGCAGTAATGCATTTGAAATTTCCGCTTTTCGTTAAACCAGCTAAGGCCGGAGATAGCCTTGGTGTGGATGAACATTCGCTGGTGCATACCAAAATCGAATTACAACAAAAATGTATCAGCATACTCGATGAATATGGCCCGCTGCTGGTGGAAGAATATATCGCCGGAAGGGAGTTTACGGTCTTGGTTGCCGCAAATACAGATGAACACAGTTGTACAGTTTTCCGCCCCGTAGAATATCTTTTTCCTGCCGGCAGAGAATTTAAAACCTATGCCCTTAAGACATCCGAACTCCATCCCGACTGTAATGTTCCCTGTACGGACGAGCTGTTGGATAAAAAACTACGGCAGGCCACGGAAAGAATATTTAAAGGTTTCAATGGGGTGGGTTATGCCCGTCTCGATTTCAGGGTAAACGAGAAAGGAGAGATTTTTTTCCTGGAGATCAATTTTACCTGCTCCGTTTTTTATAAGGATGGGTACGAAGGGTCGGCGGATTTCATTTTGAAGTTTGACGGGATTGGACAGGCAGGGTTTCTTCGCCATATGATCGGAGAGGGCATTGCCAGGCACAAACGCAAGAAGAAACCTTTTGTCATGAAGGGCAACTCAATTGCCGGCTATGGTATTTATGCCAGCCGGGATATTAAAGCAGGAGAGATCATTTTTAAAGGAGAGGGCAGGGCACAGCGAATTATAACTAAACGCTTTGTTGAAAAGAATTGGAACGAAGAGGAGAAACTTCATTTTCGCCGGTATGCTTATCCAGTGAGTGAAGAGCTTTTTATCTTATGGGATGATGATCCTTCTGAGTGGGCACCACAAAACCATTGTTGTGACGCTAACACCGCTTTTGATGGATTGAATGTTTTAGCACTTCGTAATATTTCAAAAGGTCAGGAGTTAACTTTGGATTATGCTGATTTCCTGGATGAAAATATGGAACCCTTTGATTGCCGGTGCGGCGCTCCTTCCTGTCGCCGCCTTATCTCGGGACCTGTTGGAAACTCACTGAATGCAAGAGAAATGAATATGCAAAATTCTGCGGTTTCAATAAACCACCAGTGATCAATTATCACCTTCCCATAAATACCATCAGTATCTGAACATCGCTTGGATTAATACCTGATATCCGGCTGGCTTGGCCCAGTGTTCGTGGCTTTATGCGGGTAAGTTTTTCTCTCGCTTCATTGCCTAAGGAGATGATTTTTTTATAGTCAAATGTCTCAGGTATCTCTAATTCTTCCAGCTGGCTCATCCGCTTCACTAATTCTTTCTCTTTTTCTATATATACTTCATACTTTACCTGGATGGAGGCCTGCTCTAATGAGTCAGCAGAATAATCGGAAAGCAGGGTATCTAATTCCGAAACAGCTTCAGTTAGTTGATGTAACTCGACATCCGGACGCAACAACGCTTTTTGAATTTTCTGTTTCTCCGATATGACAGACGAATTAATACTTTCAAAAAAAGGATTGATCTGTTCTGGTGTTACTGAAAAATCTTTGAGTATGTTCTTTATCTTTTCAACTGAGCCACTTTTTTCAATAACTGCATCCATTCTTTCCTGTGAGGCAAGCCCCAGGCGATAGCTTAATTCTGTCAGGCGAAGATCTGCATTGTCTTGCCGTAACAGGGTTCTGAATTCAGCCCTGGAGGTGAACATGCGATAAGGCTCCTGTGTTCCTTTACTAATAAGATCGTCAATCAGTACTCCTATATAGGCTTCACTTCTTTTGAGCACTACTTCTTCTTTGTGTGTTGTTTTCTGGTGTGCATTAATACCAGCCATCAAACCCTGGCAGGCAGCTTCTTCATAACCAGTGGTGCCATTGATCTGTCCTGCAAAGAATAAATTTTCGATGAGTTTTGTTTCCAGGTTATATTTCAATTGTGTCGGCGGGAAATAGTCATATTCGATAGCGTACCCGGGACGGAATATTTTGAGCTTTTCAAAACCTACTATATTACGAAGGGCTTCGTATTGCACTTCTTCAGGTAATGATGTCGAAAAACCGTTCACATATATTTCAACTGTATTCCACCCCTCTGGTTCAATGAAAAGTTGGTGTCTTTCTCTCTCTGCGAAGCGATTGATCTTGTCTTCAATACTCGGGCAATATCTCGGACCAACCCCATCAATCCGGCCGGCAAACATGGGACTCCGGTCAAAACCCGTCTTTAATATATCATGTACGGTTTGATTGGTATAAGTGATCCAGCAGCTTCTTTGCTTTGTTGGTTTCTCTGTTTTGAGGTAAGAAAAGCCAACTACTTCAGTGTCGCCTGGTTGTTCTTCCATTTTGGAGTAATCAAGGCTTCTTCCGTCTATCCTGGGAGGAGTGCCTGTTTTAAGTCGGTCACTTTCAAAACCCAGAGAAACTAACTGCTCGGTTATTCCCGTTGCTGCTTTCTCAGCCATCCGCCCTCCTCCAAAATTCTTTTCGCCAATATGAACGATCCCGTTCAGGAAAGTTCCATTGGTTAAAACCACCGATTTTCCTTTTATCTCATGACCAAGACCCGTTACCACACCAAATACTCTACCCTCCTTTACCAACAGGCTTTTTACCATATCCTGGTAAAAATCAAGATTGGGTGTATTCTCCAGCATTTCTCTCCACTTCAGGTGAAAGAGCATCCTGTCGCTTTGTGCTCTTGGACTCCACATGGCTGGTCCTTTAGACCTGTTCAGCATCCGGAATTGGATCATAGAGAGATCCGTGACAATACCCGAGTAACCACCCATCGCATCTATCTCCCTCACAATCTGCCCTTTGGCTATACCACCCATGGCAGGATTGCAGCTCATTTGGGCAATGGTCTGCATGTTCATGGTCACCAAAAGTGTTTTGGAACCAAGATTTGCTGCTGCCGCCGCTGCTTCACAACCGGCATGGCCCGCCCCAACTACTATTACATCATATTCTTGAAACATAAATAGGAAGGCAAAGGTACAAATGAAAGGGTAGTAAGTAGGAGATATATCCTCTTAAAATGGTAACGTTTCACATGAAACGTCAAAAGAAAAATATCAATGTTTCATGTGAAACGCTTGATAAAGACGAAGATATTTGTCCTCAAGGCCTCTCATTTCTTGGATCTGTGTTTTACTTTTATCAGCATACCCGCACAAATGAAGTGCTCCATGAAAGATGACCCGGTGAATTTCTGACCGGAACGAAACGCCCAGTTGTTCGGCATTGTCCTTCACCCGGTCAACACTTATATAGATCTCACCAACAATGGATGCAGAGGTGTCAGAAAGATCAAATGTGATGATATCAGTATAATAATCATGTTTCAGGTAGTCTCGGTTAACCCGTAGGAGCTTTTTGTCGGAACAAAAGATATAATTCACGGAGAGCAGTTTTTTTCCTTCTTTATGAAAGAGTTGTTCAATGAAATGCTTCAACTCTCTCCTGTTGGCAAGTGTTACTTTAACGGTATCAAAAAAGAAGCAAACTTTTGATTGTGAAGGAGAAATCATATTTTCAAAATTCGTAAACATAACCTTAAATACAATGGTAGTTTTGCAATAAGAATTGAAAATGGAAAAAAAACTTTCGGAACTCGAACCGGGCCAGGGGGGTATTATTCAGAAATTTATCAATGATGATCTGTTCCTGAAATTAATGGAAATGGGCTGTCTGCCTGGTGAAAGAATCACATTGGAACAGGTGGCTCCGCTGGGTGATCCGATTTCTGTTAACATTGCCGGTTACTCCCTTAGCTTGCGTCGCAACGAGGCTGAAAATATAGTCGTTGATGTAATTAATTGATTGTCAATATTTTAAATGAAAATCGGCCTTTACTTCGGATCTTTTAACCCTGTCCACACAGGCCATCTTATTATTGCTAACCATATTTTAAATGAAACAGACCTGGAGAAAGTATGGTTCGTTGTTTCCCCGCAAAACCCCTTTAAACCAGCGAATGGCTTACTAAATGAATATGACCGTCTGCACCTGGTGAGAACAGCTGTCGAGGATGATAACCGGATGAAAGCGTCAGACATTGAATTCAATCTTCCCAAACCATCTTACACAGTTGATACATTGGCCTACTTGGGTGAGAAATACCCGGAGCATGAATTTTCTATCATCATGGGCAGTGATAGTTTTCAAAACCTGCACAAATGGAAAAACTATGAAGTGATCATTAAAAGATGCCCGGTCTATGTTTATATGCGACCCGGTTTTGAAATTGTAAATACGATCAATGCAGATTTGAAAATTGTTGATGCTCCGCTATTACAAATTTCTGCCACACAAATCAGAACATTGATCAAAGAAGGGAAATCCATCCGGTATATGGTTACACAAAAAGTGCAGGATGAAATTGAAAGAGGCGGCTATTATAAAAAATAACCGAGTAGTAAACAAGCTAGCACAACCAGGGGCGAAGCGATCCTGGTAAAATTCAATAGGACAAAGGTTCCGATGATAACAATTACATTCATCACACTTACTGTCTTTGCTTCAATCAGTGAAATATCTTTCATGATATAAAAAGTGGAAGCGATCATGATACCCACTACTACCGCATTGATCCCTTCGAGGGAACGATAAACGGCGGCATATTTTTTCAAATTATTCCAGATAGGAAAAAAGAACAAAACCAATAAAGCACTCGGTAAAAAAATTCCAACCGTACCAATAAGACAGCCCAAGAGCTGCATCATGTTTCGTTCTTCCGGTGTACTTCCCATATCCTTTAAGGCCATACCTCCTGCAAAGGAAGCAATCGAAAAAACGGGTCCCGGTAATGCTCTTACAATTCCCATCCCGGTATACATTTCTTCCTTGTCTATCTGCACCACATTGTTGTCCTTCTCTTTTATCGCTTCAGGGCGAACACTAAATTGTTCATACATCAGCGGCATCAATACCTGGCCACCACCAAACACCAGGCTGCCCATACGATAAGTGTTCTCAAAAAGGTTAATCGGCTTACGGTCTGGCCAGTCATATTTTCGGGCTGTATCACTAAGTATCCCGGCAAGAATAAAAATGATCCCGAATAACCAAAAGTTCCACCACCGGATCTTTTTAGGCTTTTCCTCCAGTTGTGGAATACGTTTCCGGCTGATATTGGTGGTTACACCGCCCAACACGATCAGCAGCGGGAATATCCATGGCTGTTTGAATAAAAGATAAGTGGCAATGGTACCTGCGATCATAATGACCCAGGTAATTGTATTCCTGATGGCGAGCGGGAAAGCTACAACGGCTGCATAAACAAGGAACCCGGCCGCCATTGGTGCGATGAATTTGAAAATATCAGTATCTAAAGCTTTCTTATCTATATAATGCAACAAGAATGATAAAGCCCCCATTAAAATACTTGCCGGTAAGATCCAGATGATCAGGGTAAGTACTGCCAGGGGGACACCTCCTCTTTTATATCCGATTAGCGTAAGTGTTTGTGTGGAAGAAGCGCCGGGTAGTAACTGGCAAAATGCATTATACTCCATTAATTCCTTTTCAGTCACATAGGGATGCTGGTGGACAAAAGTTTTCAGCATCATCGCTATATGTGCCTGTGGCCCGCCAAAAGCAGTCAGGCTGTGAAAGAATACGGCCCGCAAAAATGAATAGTGGCGAAGCAGCATGATGGTTAAATATAAAAAAAATCAGCAAAGCAGCAGATGATAACCCAATTAAAACCCAATTACAGTAAATTCATGAAAAATATATTCATGTTTAGATCCTACATAATAGCCGGATTGCTGATAATATCTGTGTCAATCTTTGCGCAAACAGAAAGTGTAAAGCTAAAGGAGAAAGTAGCAACAGCGGCTGATAAAATAGAACCGCAATGCATTGCCTGGAGAAAACAGCTGCACCAGTTTCCCGAACTGGGCAACCGGGAGACCAACACTGCAAAATTGGTAGCCGCTCATTTGCGCAAACTGGGTATTGAAGTAACTGAAGGTGTAGCCAAAACCGGGGTCGTAGGGATATTAAAAGGAACAAAGCCGGGTCCCTGCATTGCTTTGCGGGCAGATATGGATGCTTTACCTATTATTGAAAAGGTAAATGTTCCTTTTGCGTCCAAAGTAAAATCTGTTTATAACGGACAGGAGGTCGGGGTGATGCATGCCTGCGGGCACGATACCCATGTGGCGATGCTCATGAGTGCGGCAGAAATTTTATCCGGTATGAAGAACGACCTGAAAGGAACGATCAAATTCATCTTTCAACCGGCTGAAGAAGGCCCGCCTGAAGGAGAAGAAGGTGGTGCCAACCTGATGGTAAAAGAAGGAGTGATGGATAACCCTAAAGTGGATGTGGTGTTTGGATTGCATATTGAATCAAATATTGAAGCAGGACAAATACAATATAAGCCCGGTGCCTTTATGGCATCTTCCGACTGGTTTAACATAAAAGTGAAAGGTAAAGGCAGTCACGGCTCTCAGCCCTGGTTGGGTGTTGATCCGATTGCCATTGCTGCACAGATCATTGAAGGATTGCAAACTATTGTAAGCCGCCAGTCTGAACTGACCAAAGCACCAGTAGTGATAACTGTGGGCAAAATACAGGGTGGCGTAAGAAACAATATCATCCCGGAAGAATGTGTACTCGACGGAACCATCCGTACGCTGGATAATGCCATGCAGCAGGAAGTTCACCGGCGGATCAAACATACTGCTGAAAAAATTGCAGAAGCGGGGGGTGCTAAAGCCGAAGTGAGTATTGATACAAAAACACTGGTTACTTATAACACACCGGAGCTGGTAAAAAAGATGATCGCCTCCCTGCAATCAGCAGCGGGAATAAATAATGTGACCGAAAGAGAATGGGTGACCGGGGCAGAAGATTTTTCTTACTACGGCACCAAAGCACCATCTTTCTTTTTCTATCTAGGCGGTATGCCCAAAGGAAATGATCCTAAAAAAGCACCGCCCCATCATACCGCTGATTTTTTTGTGGATGATGCAGGAATGAAAACAGGGGTCAAAGCTTTTTGTCACCTGGTGATTGATTATATGAATAATATGAAATAAAAGTTGCTGATCAATAAATTTAAAGCTGAAAACTCAACAACAATGAGGATTATAATGAAACTATGTTTCTCCCTGTTCTTCTGCAGCTTGTCGTTTTTTGCGTCAGCCCAAAAGATAGACAAGAAATTGCAGGTTAAAATCCAGGAAGCCATTACCGGTTTCAATGGTGATATTGGTATCTATATAAAAAATCTGCGGACAGGTAAGATTGTTGCAATCAATGCAGATACCGTTTTTCCGACAGCCAGTATTGTGAAAGTGCCGATACTGACCGGCATTATGAATAGACTGCAAAAAGGCGAACTGAGTTATGATTCTGCATTTGAGTACAAGGATTCTTTACTGTATGCAGGCTCCGATATTTTAGGCTCTTTTAAAAGCGGGGAAAAAATTGCCTTGAAAAAGATCATTATGCTGATGATGACCACCAGCGATAATACGGCCAGTTTGTGGCTGCAGAGTATTGCCGGTACCGGGACCAAGATCAATGAACTGTTGGATAGTCTTGGTTTTAAAAGTACCCGGATAAATTCAAGAACAGCAGGTAGAGAAAATAACCGAACCCAATATGGCTGGGGACAAACATCTCCTTTTGAAATGGGAACCCTCTATGAAAAGATCTATCGCAGCCAGGTATTCTCTCCAGCCATCAGTGACAGGATGCTGCGCTGCATGGGCCGCAACTTCTGGGATGAGGACGAAGCTATTTCTCAAATCCCTCCTTATATTGAAGTATTCAGTAAAAATGGCTGTGTGAATGCTGTGAGAAGTGAAGCTTTGCTGGTGAACGCACCGAATAACCCCTACATCTTTTGCATCTTCACCAAGAACAATAAGGATATCAGCTGGACACACCAGAATGAAGCATGGACACTGGCCCGGAAATTATCAGCATTATTGTGGGATTATTTTGAACCGAAAGATAAATGGGTAACCCCGGAGTGATCATTTAAAAATGGTATAAGCGATCCAGCTCATCAGGTAAGCCAGTGCTGTCATATACACTAATTGAATGACCGGCCATTTCCAGCTTCTTGTTTCCCGTTTTACTACGGCCAGTGTGCTCATACATTGCATGGCAAAAACATAAAAGATCATCAGGGACAGACCGGTAGCCAGGTTAAAGACAGGAGTGCCATCGGGGCGAACAGCTCCTTTCATTTTTTCTTTCAACAGTAATTCGTTATCTGCATCACCCACACTGTATAAAGTTGCCATCGTACCGACAAAAACTTCTCTTGCAGCAAAGGAAGTGATCAGGGCTATACCAATTTTCCAATCATAACCCAGCGGTTCGATCACCGGTTCAATAGATTTACCCAATATGCCGGCGTAAGATTTTTCCAGCTTTGCTGTCTGGTAATGCCTGGCCGCTGCTTCAATATCCGCACCGGGTTGTGCAATAGCAATCTCATGCTCCTGTTTCAGTTCCTGCATGGTATTTCCGGGTCCGAAGGAGCTGAGTGCCCAGAGAATAAGGCTGATCACCATAATGATCTTTCCCGCATCAAAGACAAATATCCTTGCCTTGCTGATCATTGTTCTGACCGCATTGCTCCAGCGGGGCGAACGATAAGTGGGCAATTCAAGTATGAAAAAACTTCGTTCATTGATATGGATAAACCATTTGGCGATATAAGAAACGATCAATGCTATCACCAGGCCCAGCAGGTACAACCCCATCATGACCAATCCCTGTACACTCAAAAAGCCCAGCAGGTAAGTTTTGGGAATGACCAACCCAATCAGGATAGCATAAACGGGTAACCTTGCCGAACAACTCATCAGCGGAGTGATGAGTATCGTCAGTAATCGTTCTTTCCGGTTCTCAATATTCCTGGCACTCATGATAGCCGGCACAGCACAGGCAAAACCGCTGATCATTGGCATTACACTTTTACCGTTGAGACCAACGACCCGCATTAAACGATCAGACAGGAAACTGATCCTGGCCATATAACCCGAATCTTCTAACAAGGTGATCAGCCCGAAGAGGATCATGATTTGTGGCACAAACACCAAAATGCCGCTTAACCCTGCCAGCACACCATTTAATAATAAGTCGGTCCAGCGGTTATCGGGTAATGAAGAAGATAAAGCCTGGCTTAGTTTGGCAAAACCCATATCGATCCAGTCCATCGGGAACTGTGCCAGTAAAAAAACACTCTGGAATAATAGGAACAATACCCCGAGAAGGATCAAATAACCCCAGCGGCGGTGCAGTAATACATTATCCAGTTTTTCGGTAAACAGTTTTTTTTGCAAAGGGTCAGGTTCGGAAACCGCCTGCTGCATGATCTGTTTGATACGGCCATAGCGCTGCAAAATTTCTTCCGCCTGTGTTTTGGTGGGATTGAAAAGATGCTTCCGCTCAATATGCTCTATTTTATCTTGTGTAGCCGCATCAAGATCAAATGACTCATGATTGATCAGGTAGTGGATCGCTGTATAATCGCTCAGTTCGGGAATTTCTTTTTTTATATCCTCAATAGGTGCAGGCGCCAGTGCTTTATTATCTATAAAATCCCGGGCAGGAGATTGATACTGCTGCTGCTTGGTGAGTTCAATGGCCTTTTTTAGTTGAGCCAGCCCTTTTTGTTTCCGCGGATTTACCGCCACCACCGGCACGCCGAGTTCTCTTTCCAGTGCCACGAGATCAATGAGAATTCCTTTCTTTTTGGCCAGGTCCATCATGGTGAGTACCACTACTACCGGCAGCTTCAGGTCAATGATCTGGGTACAGAACAGCAGGTTACGTTTCAGGTTGCTGGCATCAGCTACCGCCACGATCACATCGGCTTTGATCTCCTTGTCCTGGTTCAGTAATACTTTATAGCTCACCCACTCATCCAGCCTGCGGGGGTAAAGACTGTAAGAACCGGGTAAATCGATCACTTCAGCGGTGATCGTATCTGAAATGGGCGTAATCCCGGTCTTTTTATCAACAGTAACACCGGGAAAATTGCCGACCTGCTGGTGCATACCGGTCAGGTAATTGAACAGGGATGTTTTTCCGCTGTTAGGATTTCCAACCAATGCTATATGGAGTGTCTCTTTTTTCACCTTCAGGTATAGTTGGCAAAAATAAATTGGCTTACTCAAACCACCTTACGAAATACGATGTTTGGACCCTGCAATGCGGAACTTTTGACCAGCAGATAAGATACGGTCATTTTATTATCAAATCCCGTTACCGAACCCCTGAAATCTCTTTCCCCTGCAATACCTTTGCGGCTGTCATCAATCCATACTGTTATGCGTTTCACTTCCTTTGCCGCCCTTATTCTTTCGTTATTAATAGTTGCTTGTTCATCCCAGCAAAAAGTTGGTAAAACAAACACGCAGGTCATCACCAACCTGAAAGCCCATGTGCAATACCTGGCTGATGATAAACTGGAAGGAAGAAGAACCGGTTCGGAAGGCGAAAAACTGGCGATGCAGTATATCAGCAGCCAGTTCAGCAGTGTTGGTCTTGCTGCCAAAGGAACAGATGGCTATTACCAGCCCTTTGATGTGAACGACGGTAAACAAATAAACCCCGGCACCTTCTTTACTATTAATGGCAATGAATTGAAAGCTGGAAAGGATTTTTTCCCTTTCCCGTACAGCAGCAGCCAGAAAATAGAAGCATTGCCTTCTATCGCTATCCAGGAAATTGAAATGCCCTGGTTCTTTGATTTGAAAGAGGTGCTGGAAGAAAATAAGAATAACCCGCATTTTGACCTGAACGATTATATCTATAACAATGCTAAAAAAGCAAAGGAACGTGGCGCTTCAGCGGTGATCTTATACAACAGCACAGCGACAGATGATAAATTACAATTCAATGCGAAGGATAAATCCGCACCATTGACCATTCCTGTTTTTTATATCCATAAAGAAACAGCACAGAAATATTTTAAAGACCCTGCTGCAGCACTTACGATCAAATTCAAAGCAGATATCGGGGAAAAGAAAAGAGTGGGACATAATGTGGTGGGATATATAGATAACGGGGCAGCTACAACAGTAGTGCTGGGAGCCCACTTCGATCACCTTGGGTATGGCGAAGATGGCAATTCAAGGAATACCACGGCAGATCATGCCATACATAACGGTGCTGATGATAATGCCAGCGGTACCGCAGCATTGATCGAATTGGCGAGAATTTTAAAACAATCCAAAGCAAAGAACAATAACTATCTCTTTATTGCTTTTTCTGGTGAAGAACTGGGTTTGTTTGGTTCAAAATACTATGTTGAAAATCCTACTATTGACCTGAAGAAAGTGGATTACATGATCAACATGGATATGGTGGGACGTTTGAATGACAGCACCAAAGTGCTGACGCTTGGCGGAATAGGCACTTCACCCACCTGGGGCGAAGTCATCAAAATAACCAATAGTCAAAACTTTATTTTCAAATACGACAGCAGTGGTACCGGCCCCAGTGATCATACTTCTTTTTACCGAAAAGACATTCCTGTGCTGTTTTATTTCACCGGCCTGCATACTGATTACCACAAACCATCGGATGATGCCGATAAGATCAACTATGACGGGCAATGGAGGATCATCCAGCATGTGAACAATGTAATTGAATCACTGAATGACAAAGGCAAGCTGGCATTTACGAAAACAAGAGAGACGCAAACAAGCACCAATGCTTCTTTCCGGGTAACAATGGGCATCATGCCAGATTATACGTTTGCCGGAACGGGTGTGAGGGCTGACGGCGTTACCGAAGGAAGACCAGGGGCCAAAGCCGGATTGAAGACAGGCGATATTATCCTGCAATTAGGAGAATACAATATTACCAGCATGGAAAGCTATATGCAGACCCTGGGCAAGTTCAAAAAAGGCGACAAGACCAAAGTGAAGTATAAAAGAGGAAATGAAGTGCTGGAAGGAACTGTGGAATTCTGATCGTAAATTGAAAGAACGAATGAATGGTTATGGCAGAAAGAAGCGCCAAATTATCGCTGAATACACAAGACCTTACCAACGAGTTTTTTGATGAAACAAGGTTGCTGGGGATCATGTCACCAGTAAAGGATTACCAGTTTTTCTGGCACCTCAATAGTATGATGGGCATGGATTTCCGGGTGAACCATGAAATTGAGATCCAGCTTACCAAAAAAAGAAGAAATTATTTTTTTGCGGTCTACGAGTTTTGTGAACCCACAGGTTCCTTATCGCACTATGTATATAATAACCAGTTTGAAGGAGAATACCTGTTGCCCGAATTCAAACACCTTGATTTTTTATGGCTGATGAAAGGCGACCTGGTTACCGATGAGATGTTGCAGCAAACAATCAATTCTATCCGTTCCATCAATGGGGTACAACTGGTGCTTGAACTGACCAATGAGAAGATAAAGAACAAAGAACACCTGGTTTTTTAATTTGTAAATTCATCAGCATGTGGAAGGAAACGGATAATAAACTCTACCGGAAATTCCAGTTCAAAAATTTCAGTGAAGCATTTGCTTTTATGACGAGAGTGGCCATCGAAGCCGAGAAAATGGATCATCATCCTTTATGGACCAATGTTTATAACACAGTGGAAGTCTGGCTGAGTACCCATGATGCCGGTGATATCTTAACAGATAAGGATCATAAGTTGGCTGCTAAAATTGACGCACTGTTACCTAAGTAAGCTGCCATGCCATTAGCGTCTACGATATTAATGGTTCGCCCGGCAGCCTTTGGCTTTAATACTGAAACGGCCAGGAATAATTATTTTCAAACGAATCCCGGGATCAGTAAAGACGAATTGCAGCAAACAGCACTGGCTGAGTTTGACAATATGGTGCAAACGCTGCGCAATCATTCTATCCATGTAATAGTTATAGAGGATACGAAAGAACCCACCAAACCTGATGCGGTCTTTCCCAACAACTGGCTCAGCACAACACCGGAGGGTTTAGTAATTGTATTCCCGATGTATGCATCGAACAGGAGGGCGGAGAAAAGAGATGATATACTGGAACAGCTGGCAAAAGAATTTGTGGTAAAAGATGTACAGGACTGGAGTGAATACGAAGTGGAGGGCCGGTTTTTAGAAGGCACCGGCAGTATGGTGATCGATCATGATGAGAAAATGATCTTCGCCTGTATCTCTGAACGAACCAGTATGCCGTTGCTGGAAAAATTCGCCAGTGCGAATCATTACCAGGCCATTGTTTTTTTAGCGACGGATAAAAATGGTAATCCTGTTTATCATACTAACGTGGTGATGGCAATGGGAGAAGGTTTTTGTGTATTGTGCGAAGAAGCCATTGAAGAAGAGTGGGAACTGATAGCAGTGCGGCAGCTATTGGAATCAACGGGGCATACTGTTATCCCGATAACGAGGGACCAGATGTATGCATTTGCAGGCAATATGCTGGAAGTGAAAAACAGTAACGGAGAAAATATACTGGTGATGAGCCAGGCCGCCTTCAATTCACTGCGGAAAGAGCAGAAGGCCCTGCTGGAAGCCTATGCCAAATTATTACCGGTTGCCGTGCCGACTATTGAAGCTGTGGAAGGCGGCAGTGTACGCTGTATGATGGCAGAGATTTTTTTAACCCCAAAATGAAAGCCAATTAACGGTTATCTCCCAACTTAAATTCTCTCAGCACGGTCCATTCTTTTCCTTCTCCCTGTTCGATAAGGCTGATGGTTTTAAATTTAATTGTACACGGAAATCGACAGGCTTTGATCTGGTTAAAAATCGCATCTGTACAGCTTGAATTTCTGGGATGCATAAGGGTGATATGCGGCTCATGTAACCTCGGTGGCTCAGCCAGTCCTGCTAAAACAGCCTTTCTTAATTGATGAAATGGTTTATTAGTTCCAATTCCTGGTAGCAAAACGCCTTTTCCTTGTGAGAAACGTACTACTTCTCCAAAATCAATGGAAACGACAGGCTCATTGAATGATTCAAGATTCTTCAATACTTTTTCAAAAGGCACAATCTCATCTTCCCTGCATAACGTGACATGTGCTTTTATCAATGCTGCCTGTTCGGAGTTAAATTGGTTACGGACGGCTTCAATGATCAACGTATCCTTTTCATCAGCAAAAAGAGTAAGTTGTTGTCGTTTTTTACTCACAAAGTCTACTTGTATAATTCTGTTATTAATTGATTACCGCTGTTTCAGCAACTCCAAATGATGTTCATTGTGATACACCGTAAAGAACAGCATTTCCCGCAGGGTCAGTTTTCCCAGTAAGGGGTGCGGTAAAATATATTGGTCCAGGGCCTCTTCGCTTTGCCGTTCGATCTTCCGGAACAGCTTTTCTTTTTGCCGGGTATACTTTGAGATCAGGGACTCTTTTTGTTCAAACAATATCACTGGTGGAATAAAGCGACCGCTGGCACGGCCACCAGCGGCGAGTTTTGCTTTGTACTTGCTCACTACTTCCTCATAAGTACGGGAAGGACGATTGGCTTTGCCAAATAATAAACGAAGGATGAATTTTGGTAAACCGTAAGCAGGTTGCAGTGGCTGTATGGCTTTGATCAGGTGATCCAGGTTTTGCCCGGCACTCCATTTATCGTTGGGAGTTGCTTCAAAAGATGGCTTATCCAGCCTCATTATAAAATCATTGAAGGCTGTTATCTTTTCATCCAGTGCCCCGATGATCTCCTGTTTGTTGTAGATCGGCATTATTAAAGTTAACTTTCTTTGCTGACGTCTTTTTCAAAACAAACACTGTTTTCCACACCTGCATATTTCCCAAAGTTGGGAATGATCGTGTACTGGTTCCTCTGGTACATCGCAATGGCTTCAGGTTGGTTCTTACCTGTTTCAAGAATACATTTTTTATAACCCAATTCCTGGCACCATTTCTCCAGCTCAGATAACACTACCGAAGCAATACCTTTTCTCCGGTGTTGCAGCGGGACGAACATCCGCTTTACTTCCATTATATCTTCTGTATAAGCCCGCAGGGCGCCACAACCAACGGCTTCATTATTCTCCCAGGCAAGGATCACATGTTTGATATGATCTGTCTTATTCAGTTGTGCATAGAACGCATGTTCTTCACCATCCCTTATTTGCAATTCAAGGTCCAGGTCTTTTACCAGTTCCTGGAAGGCTGAATCGTTGGAGTTGGTTCTTGAGGTGCTGATCATTTTTAAACGGGTCTGTCAATTAATAATTATCCTGCGATTGATTTTATATAAACCGTTTTCTCTCCCGCTACCACCATCTTTCCAATAGGCTCCGTAAAATCAATCAATCCATTTTTAGCCAGTAACGCTTTTACTTCTTTCAACGCCTTTTCTTGTACAGCGATGAGCAAGCCGCCATTGGTTTGAGGGTCGGGCAGGAGTTTAAAAGCTTCTGCCACATTCACTCCTTTTTCAAATTTGACTTTCTCTCCATAGCTGCTCCAGTTGCGGGTGGTGCCATCAGGGAATATGCCCTGGGAGATACAATCCTTCACGCCGGGTATAGCAGGGATTTTTTCATAAAAGATCTCTGCACTCAGGCCACTGCCTTCTGCCATTTCTATCAGGTGACCCAGCAAACCAAAACCGGTTACATCAGTCATGGCATGCACACCGTTTATTTTTCCGATCTCTTCACCCAGTTTATTTAATGTGGTCATCTGTTTTACGATCACGG
>CALRSN020000001.1:0-25529 GCA_943370865.1 Bordetella parapertussis | reverse complement strand
CCTCCCGAAGCAGGACCGGTTTGAATGAACAAAGAAGATAACATGATCACACTGGCAAGGAAGAAGAACCAGTAAGACAACATATTCAGCATCGGTGATGCCATATCCCTGGCGCCGATCTGCAATGGAATAAGGATGTTAGCGAATGTACCGCTCAAGCCGGCTGTCAATACAAAGAACACCAATACGGTTCCGTGCATGGTTACCAGGGCATAATAGAATTCGGGCTGTATTTGTCCTCCCTTTGCCCAATGACCAAAGAAGGTTTCAAGTATCGGGAAGGACTGGCCGGGATACCCTAATTGCAAACGAAACAACACAGAGAACAAGCCACCAATAATGGCCCAGATGATACCGGTAATCAGGAACTGCTTACCGATGGTCTTATGGTCCATACTAAAGATGTACTTACTGATGAAGGTCTCTTTATGATGACCGCCACCATGTTCATCATGATGAACATCATGTGTTGTTACAATTTCAGGATGTACAGACATTGCTTCGCTCATAATCGTATCGTTTACCGCAGGTTTAAGTGCTGCGTTTCTATTAATTATTTTATAACCTGTGCAATTACCGAATCTTTCAGAATAGCCGGAGCTGTTGTTGAATCTTTGGCCGGTTCCATTTTTTTAGCCGGGGCGATCTTGGTGTACAGCGGATCTTTCTTCGCCAGCCAGGCATCAAATTCTTCCTGTGTTTCCACGATAATTTCACCTCTCATACTCCAGTGACCCTTACCACACATCTGGTCGCAGGAAATTTCATATACGAAATCAGGATTCTTCGTTTCTTTCTTCATATCGGCTGTGGTCTTGGTGGGAGTGAACCACATGGTGGTAGGCGTACCCGGAACGGCATCCATTTTCATACGGAAATGTGCCAGGCCCACATCATGAATTACATCTTTTGCGCCAATCACCAGCTTTACCGGTTTATTCACCACCAGGTGCATAGGTTCACCACTTACATAAATATCATCATGGTTAGCAGGATCATCCCACAACTGACCTAAAGGATTATTTTTCGCATCATTGATCTCTTTGAAATATTTTTTACCCAGCACTTTATCTGCCCCGGGATAACGGAACTCCCATTTGAACTGGCTACCCACTACTTCCACCTGCATCGCATCTTTGGGTGCTTCACCGGTTATTTTGAACCAATAGAAGATCCCAAAACCAACCAGCACTGTTAACGTGATAGCCGGGATAACGGTCCAGATCACTTCCAGTTTGTTATTATGCGGGTAATAGTACGGTTTCCTGTTATCAGATTCCTGGTATTTATAAGAAAACCAGAACAGGGCTACTTGTGTAATTACAAATACGATAAACGTAAGGGCTAATGTGATATAAAGCATCCTGTCCACCAGCACACCATGGTCAGAAGCCGGCGCACCCAGGATCTTTCCTTTCAATTGTTCATTGCAATAATAAACACCGATCAGTCCCGCAACCAGGAATACCAGCAGCAGGAAGGCGTTGATCTTATTGGTTTGTTTACGGGATCTTTCCTCACCCCTCAGAATGGCTACATATTCGCTGGCCTTGGCAATCTGGAACGTGACCAGGAAACCGAGGACCAGTATCGCTACAATGAAAGTTGTTTGCATAAACTATAATTCAAATTTTTTCTTCCTGATTAACTACTCAAGCGGTTAACGATATCATTAATTATGTATGATGTATCAGACTTTCTTTTACAAAAGGGTGATTCTTGGCCAGCAGCGGAGCCTTACTTAGAGCTCTTCCCACTGCAAACATGATCAGGCCTACAAAACCAAGTGCCACGCCAAAATCATACAGGATCATGGGTACATGTGTCACACCTTTCTCATCTGTCATCGGGCTGGGGAATACCATTTGATAGAAATCCAGCCAGTGACCAAAAATGATCAGCAATGCCATGAAAGTAATTGTTCCGTAGTTCCTTTTAGCACCTCTTGTCATTAGTATTAACAACGGAGCAAGGAAATTGATTAAGAACATGAGCCAGAAAATTCCGCTATAGGCTCCTTCTGCTCTTGGTTTGAAATACACGGTTTCTTCCGGAATGTTCGCATACCAGATCAGCATGAACTGGGAGAACCAGAGATAGGTCCAGAATACCGAGAAAGCGAACATGAATTTACCAATATCATGCAGGTGCTCATTGGTGGCATATTCCAGGTAACCATTGTTCTTCAGGAATACCACGAATAAAGCGATCAGTGCCATACCGGCTACAAACGTACTGGCGAAAGTGTACCAGCTGTACATGGTGGAATACCAGTGTGCGTCGATACTCATCAGCCATAACCAGGGCAGTGAAGACATCACCGTCAGTGAAAATACCACGATGTAGACGGCAGCCCACACAGTATTCTTCCAGATATATTTTCTTCTTTCTTCTACCGTTTTCAATGGCTCATTATCCAGGCTGCGGGATAACTGCCTCATCTTCCATCCCAGCACCGACCATAAAACAACAGTCAATACTGTGGCAATAGCAAAAAACCCTTTATTTAAAAATCCTTCTTTGTGCAATAAGGTTGGGTCATGTTTCACATGTTCTGCATCTGTCCAGTGATAGATAGCATGATTACCCCCAAACGTGATCGCCAGTAAGATAGCCGCACAGATAACACCTACAACAGGTACCACTGCAGATATGGCTTCCGGCACCCGGCGGAAAGCCATCTGCCAGCCACCCCATGCCAGTGTAGTGGCACAGATAAAGAACATACTCGCATTCACCACCAGTAAAAAGTAAACGCTGTTTTGCAGCAGCGATGCCCAGAAGCGGGCCTGTTGTTGCGCATCATCCTTAGATCCACTGGTTACATACAAACCAACGATGGCAAGAATTCCCACTACCATCAGAGAGATTGCTATCGTATTGTATCGCTTTGGTACTACAAAATTTTCCCGGATAGACATCAGTTTACATTTATAGTTTCGTCAAAAACAGGTTCAGTTATTTTCCAGTCGTTGTTGGTGCTTTCGTACTATCGGCAGCAGCCGGTGCAGCAACAGTTGTTGTTCCCTGTGCTTGTTTCATTTTTATATAGGCTACCACCATCCAACGCTGTTCCGTATTCATTTGAGAAGCATAACTTCCCATCGTATTCCTTCCATAAGTTAAAGAATGGAACATTGTTCCTTCCGCCATATTCGCTACCACAGGATCGGTCAGCAGGTTTCTTGGTGCGTTGGGAAAAGGACCATCGCCGCCTTTCCACAAAGGACCATTCCCATCCAGTTTGGTGCCATGGCAGATCGCACAGTTCACCAGGTATAAACGCTCTGCCTCTTTCATATCCACAGCAGCAGGATCCAGCGGATTTTTTACAGTAGCTGATTGCACATAGCCGGCTGAATCATTCTTATACGGGTAACCCGCCATATCGCCTCTTGCCATTGTTCCTTCCACAGGCCTTGCATTGTAGAAAACACCGGCTTTATCCAACGCCTCGGTGGAAGCATAGGTTTCATATGCACGGCTGTAGGACATGTCGGGCATATAAACCCTTCCTTCCTCGCGGCGGACATTGCTGCAACTTACTGCGGCCACCACCATCGCTGCACATCCTGTTATGATCAAAAATTTTTTCATCACTGTTTATTAATAATTAATGAACTGCTTCTGCTTTTTTCTCGAAACGCTTAGTGTCTTTATCGTAACGACCCAGCCACCAGCCTGTTTCTTTATAATCAACTTTTACTTCTTTAGCACCGATGCTTTGTAAAAAACTGATCGCTTCTGCTTCGTTGGTTTTCTCCGTACATTCCAGCGCCATCACAAACGTATCGTCCGTAGAACGGGGGTTGAAGTGGTCTTTCTTTACAAAAGGAGCCAATTGACAGAGATAACAGAACGTCAACACCATTCCCACGGCAGCAAACAATACTGTCAGCTCAAACGTGATAGGTATCCACGCAGGCAGCGAGAAGAAAGGTTTACCGCCAAAGTTCAGCTGCCAGTCAACGGTCAGTGCCCAGGTGATGAAACTTACGGCCGTGGTTGTGCCTGTAATACCATAGATGAAACCGGCGGTATGCAGGCTGGTATCACGCAAACCCATCGCATGATCTAAACCATGAATCGGGAACGGCGTGAATACATCATGGATCTTATACCCGGCCCGGCGTACTTTTTTCACTGCCGGAAAAAGCACCGCTTCATCGTCAAAATTTCCAACTACAAATTTTTTAACTGCCATTATTTTAGCTTTTAGCTATTAGCTGCGAGCAGCGAGCCCGTAACTCAAAACATTTTATTTTATTTCTACAAGCTCGCAGCTCAAAGCTCACGACTCGTAGCTTTTTTCTCCTTATGCTCCGTGATCGTGTCCGTGTTTATTACCAAACTCATCCGTTGTCTCTCCTTCCACTTCATCCATTTTCTCTTTATAGTTCTCCCCGCTTCTTTTCAGGATATGCTTGATCTCTGCCAGTGCAATAACCGGGAAGAATTTAGAAAACAGGAAATAACAGGTAAAGAACAACCCGAATGTTCCCATATAGAAACCAACTTCCCAGATAGTAGGTGTATAATACGTACTCCATGCACTCGGCAGGTAGTCACGATATACCGAAGTAACGATGATCACAAAACGTTCGAACCACATACCGATATTCACCAGGATAGACATGAAGAAAGTAACCAGCAGGTTCCTTCTCATTTTGCGGAACCAGAAGATCTGTGGCGATAATACGTTACATCCCATCATCAGCCAGTAGCTCCAGCCATACGGGCTGCTCAGGCTTAAACGGTTTTCTTTGAACGCAAACCACTCGTAGTCCACATGTGAATACCAGGCCATGAACAACTCGGTGAGGTAAGCGATACCCACGATAGAACCCGTGAGCACAATTACCTTATTCATCACTTCAATATGCTCCAGTGTAATATAATCTTCAAGCGCCAATACTTTTCTTGTTACGAGCAACAGCGTTTGCACCATCGCAAAACCAGAGAAGATCGCACCTGCTACGAAATAAGGCGGGAAGATCGTGGTATGCCAGCCCGGAACAACCGAGGTAGCGAAGTCGAAGGATACAATCGTGTGCACGGATAATACAAGCGGTGTACTCAAACCAGCTAACACCAGCGATAAAGCTTCATGACGCTGCCAGTGCTTGGTGGAACCCGTCCATCCGAAAGCGGCTACACCATAAAAAGCTTTTCTCCATTTTTCTTTTGCCCTGTCACGTAATGTTGCAAGGTCAGGTAACAAACCAGAATACCAGAATAAAAGAGAAACGGTAAAGTATGTTGAGATCGCAAATACGTCCCAAAGCAAGGGTGAGTTAAAGTTCACCCACAAAGGACCTCTTGTATTCGCATAAGGAAGAACAAAGAACGCATTCCACACACGACCCATGTGCCAGATCGGGAACTGGCCCGCACACATTACCGCAAAGATGGTCATCGCTTCTGCTGCACGGTTCACACCCGTTCTCCATCCCTGGCGGAACAATAATAAGATCGCAGAGATCAGGGTTCCGGCGTGACCGATACCCACCCACCATACGAAGTTGGTGATATCCCAACCCCATCCGATCGTTTTATTCAGGTTCCACTGACCCGTACCATATATTACCTCCATGGTTACGGATACAATACCAAAGATCAGCAGTGCGACAGAGATCAAAAATCCCATCCACCAAAGCCTGGAAGGTTTTGCTTCAACCGGGCGGCAAATATCTTCTGTTACCTGGTGATAATCTTTATTACCATCTACCAGCGGTGGTCTTACCTGTGATTCGTATCTGAGTAATGCCATATTCTTGAGCTTTGAGCTTTTATCCGCCAGATGGCAGATGCAAGCTTTTATTGTTTAGTCAACTTTCAGTTCTTTAAAATAATCAATGTGCAGCTTCCTCTTTCTTGCCTTCGCCGGCAGGAATAGCTGCATCATGTGTTGCCGCTGCTGCATGTTCACCATGTCCGCCCCAGTTAGCCGCTTCTTCATCTGTATTTCTAACCTTGGTGAGGTAGCTTACATTCGGTAATACGTGTAACTGCTCCAGTACATAGAAACTGCGCTGTGTGTTTTCTGCTCTCACTTTGCTGATCTGGCTTTCTTTATCATGTACGTTACCGAATACGATCGCATCAGCAGAACAAGCCATTTGACAAGCTGTTTTTGCTTCGCCATCTTTCAGCGGACGGTTATCTTTTTTCGCATCCAGTTTAGCAGCCTGTAATTTCTGCACGCAGAAAGAACATTTTTCGATCACACCTCTTGAGCGAACAGTTACATCAGGATTCAGTACCATTCTTGTCAGGTCATCATTCATCTGGAATACAACCGGGTCTAATTTACCCACCAGTTGCTGGTCCTGGTTATCAGTAAAGCTGTCAGCACCTGTATAATCAGACCAGTTGAAACGACGTACTTTGAAAGGACAGTTATTAGCGCAATACCTTGTACCGATACAACGGTTGTAGGTCATCTGGTTCAAACCTTCTGCACTGTGGTTGGTGGCAGCTACCGGGCAAACGTTCTCACAAGGAGCATTATCGCAGTGCTGGCACATCATCGGCTGGAACACCACCCCTTTCAGGTTATCTGGATCTTTTTCATCACTTACAAAGTAGCGGTCGATACGCAGCCAGTGCATATCATGGTAACGCAGTACTTCACTCTTACCAACAACAGGAACGTTATTCTCTGCATGACAGGCCACCACGCAGGCGCCGCAACCATAACAGGCGTTCATGTCGATATTCATTCCCCACTTCAGGCCCGGCTGGTCATGCACACCATACAGTGTTGCTTCTTTCCGGTAATCACCAGAGGTCTTGGCATATTTCTCTTTCAGGTCGTTGCGGTAGTCAGTCACCACATTCGGGTTCTTTTTAAAAGCACCCAGTGTTGTTTCCCTTACCACTTCCACACGGTCCTCGTAGCTGTTATGTATCTGTGTTTGTGCAATTTTTTGTTTGCGCCCCGCACTGGCAATCGTTACTGCATTGCTGTAGTTAACATTGTTACCATCAAATGAAGCGAATTGGTAAACGTTCTGACCAGCACCAAAGGCTGTTTTACCCAACTCTTCATGACGGCCATAACCAACTGCCACCGCAATGGTCTTTGCATTCATACCGGGAATAACCAGGATCGGTAAATCAACATCACCTTTTCCTGCCACACTGATCTTTATAACCGGTTTTTGCGGGTAATATTCGTAATCTACATCGAGCTTAATGCCCAGTTCATTCGCTTTGGCCAGGGAGATCATCGCATAGTTATCCCAGGTAGCTTTTGAAATGGTATCAGGCAATTCCTGTAACCAGGGGTTGGTGGCACCAGTTCCTGTACCGATAGAAATTTTCTGGTACAGCACGATCTCATCACCACTTATTTTTTTAGCAGTACTGATAGCGGCACTGGCAGCAGCTACTGCGGCACCACTATATGCACCGGCAACAGGAGCAGGTGGAACAGCCTCCATCACACCATCCTGCAAGGCTTTATCAAAAGCTTCAAGGCTGCCCAATTTAGTGGTCCAGTAATTTTTATAATAAACAGCGTAGTCTGTATTGTTGCCAGCCCATTTCAACAAAGAGGTTTGATAAGGGCGGGTTTTGAATAAAGGATAGATCGTAGGCTGAATGAAACTGGTATAGCCTGTTTTTGCTTCTGCATCACCCCAGCTTTCCAGGTAATGATGAGTAGGGATCACATAACCACAAAGCTTAGTGGTCTCATCCATTCTTTCACTGAAAGAAATGGATGTCTTTACTTTTTTCAATGCAGCCGTGAATTTAGCCGCATCGTGATAAGTATAAGCAGGGTTAGCACCATAGATCATCAGCGTACCTACTTGTCCGGCTTCCATCTGTGCCACCAGGTCAGTAAGATCTTTATCGATACCCTGGCGGTAATTCACCGGTGTGCTCCAGTCAATCGTTTTACCATAAGCACCGATCGCATTATTGATCGCATTCACGATGATCTGAACGTTGGCGTCATTGCTGCCTGCCACCACCAATGCTTCACCGGCATGTGCTTTCAGGTCGGCTGCTACTTTAGCAATACCGGCTTTCAGTTTTGCATCTTCAAGAGCAGGAGCGGTAACAGCACCATCCAATGCGGCTAATAAAGCAAGTGCTACTGTACCTGTTTCAGAAGGCCTGTGTGTAAATCGTTCATCGGCATTGGCACCAGTGGTACTTAAGTAACCTTCAAACTGGTAGTGTTTGCTCATCGAAGGATTCTTCTCATCGATCTTGCGACCGGCAGAATACCCTTTGGCGAATTCAACCGGGCTGAGCCAGGTTCCGAGGAAATCAGCACCCAAACTCACAATCACTTTCGCCGCATCAAAATGATAGGTCGGTATTTTTCTGCCAAATCCACTGGCCTCATTGGCTAACAGCATACCACTGTAAGAAACAGGGTCGGCCTGCACATGTTTGCTGCCGGGATATTTGGCTAAAAATTCAGTAATGATCTGTAAAGTAGAAGGAGAGTTGACGGTGGTAGTCAGCAGTACGATGTTTCCACCTGCAGCCAGTCCTTCACTAATTGTCTTATCAACAAAATCGTAAGTAGTTTCTTCAAATTTATCACCCACTTTGCGCTGCGGAAAACGGAGCCGGTGTGTATCATACAGGTCCAGCACGGAAGCTTGTGCACGGGCTGAAGTACCAGCTTTGGTAAACGCCAGTTCATTCCCTTCTATCTTGATGGGGCGGCCATCTCTTACTTTCGCCACCACCGGGATCACATCACCATCCTGCACATAGGTAGTAGCATAATATTTAGCCACACCCGGGACGATATTCTCCGGCCTGTTGGCAAAAGGAATAGCTTTCTTTACCGGTATCTTACAGCTGGCTGCTAAAGTAGCAGCAGCCGTACTGAATCCCAGATACTTTAAGAAATCCCTGCGGGGAGCTTTGGCATCAATTAATCCTTTGTCATCAAAACCTTCAAAAGGAAGTTCTTCTTTGAACTCATCCTGTTGTTGCTTCTGAAAGTTCTCCTGGTCATTCACCTCTCCGAAACTCTGCCAGTACTTTTTTTGGCTCATTATAGTCAATTTGAAAATTAATCAATCTGAAAACCTGGTCTGTCCATGATGGACAAATTTGCTCCTCTTAATAGTGACATTTCTGGCATTCCAGTCCGCCGATATCTTTCACCGTCACACTATCCATTTTGCCAGATTTGATATCGTTATGGAATTTCTCGTAAATGCTGTAGAACTGGTTACCGGTGCTGTCGCTGTAGTTAAAGTTCACCTTGGTCTGACGGTGACAGTTCACACACCAGCCCATGCTCAGTTCGCTCACCTGTTTCACTTCGTCCATAGCAGTGATCTCACCATGGCAGCTCTGGCATTGTACATTACCGGCTTTTACGTGTTGGGAGTGGTTGAAGTAAACATGATCAGGCAGGTTGTGGATCTTGATCCATTGAATGGGCTTGGCCATGGAAGGATCCCATTTGGTCGCATTGGCAGGATCAAAGCCTGCGTAGGTATATAATTTCTGAATTTCTGCTGTTCCATCTATTTCTTTACCATCTTCTGTATAGAGTTTCGGTCCTTTCTCGTAGGTATTAATGGCTTTGTGGCAATTCATACACACATTCACCGAAGGGATAGCGGCATGCTTGCTTTCCATCGCACTGCCGTGGCAATACAGACAATTGATCTGGTTGATGCCGGCGTGTACTTTATGTGAATAATAGATAGGTTGCTCTGGTTGATAATCCGTCTGGCGGCCAAGGCCAATTGCTCCTTTCGTGACAAAGAAACCACCAACGATAAAGAACACGATGGCAGCCATGGCGATATATACTTTATTACGATAGAAAGGAACCGGCTCGGGGCGCAGGATACCTTCCACATCATCCGACATTTTTTTCAGGTTGCTGTTCACCTGCATCAGGATCAGGGCAATGATAGCCAGGATCAGGGAGATAACACCAAAAATGATGGCGTTTTGGTTAGAAGAATCGGGAGTTGGAGCACCGGGAGTGACATCCGGGCCTTTAGCTTTTTTAGCCACCTCATCATTAACATAAGCAACTATATCACTAACATCTTTCAATGTAATATCACCGAAGGCGGTCATCATAGAACCATATTTCGCCTTCAGACCCTGTGTATAAGTATCTCCGGCCATGTATGCTGCTGGATTATTGATCCATTTCAGCAATTCATTATGGTCAGCCCATTTATGTCTTTCTTCCAGGCCCATCAAAGCCGGACCCGTTCCATCTTTAAAAACGTTATGGCAGGCGGCACACTTACTCATGAATAAGGTCTTACCTGCTGCTGCGTCCTGGGCCGAAACATTAAGTAGGGAAACAAAAAGGGATAGAAATAGTACAGTCAGTCTCTGGCCGATTGGTTTACAAAGAATCATAGACTCAATTAATCTGAAAAATGTGGATAAAAAGCTCTAACCAGCCGCAAAAATAAGTCAGGAACTTAACAAAACGACAACAGCTGAAAATTTTTTTTAACCCGCTACCAGCCTGCATTTCAGGGGATTTACAAGGGTTTTCCAACAGCCGGTAAATTTGTTTGTCATAAATCAGTCAACCTTTCAAGAATGTTCAACAGATGTGAAAATTGAGCTGTTTTATGGAGGTTTTTTCCTGACTTTTGCAGCGCTTAAATAAGCAACCTGTTTTAAAGCCGCCACTTTTATTAATCATGTTTGATCGTTTACAAAAAAAATGGAAGGTCAATGGCCTTCAGCTGGCCCTGATCCTTTGCACTTTTGCTATTGGTGGCAGCCTTACCGGTTATGCCGGCCGGCGGCTGATGCCCTTGTTGGGTATTGAACAGGATGGGCTCTGGGTCATTGTATATATAATACTGGTCACCCTGCTCTGGCCGCTGGCTGTCTTACTGGTCAGCATTCCCTTCGGCCAGTTCCGGTTCTTTGTAAAGTACCTGGAGAAGATCGGGAAGCGGATGGGGTTGACGGGAAGCCAGAAGTCGGAAGTCGGAAGTCGGGAGTCGGAGGCCGGAAGTCGGAAGTCGGAAGCCGGGAGTCAGTCATTTGAAACAGGGCTGATCGGTAAAGGGATGGTAAACATCGCCATCTTCGCTTCCGGTGCAGGTTCCAATGCGCAAAAGATCATTGAGCATTTCCGTTATTCTAAAAAAGCCAGGGTAACGCTGATCGTTTGTAATAAACCTGGCGCTGCCGTTCTTTCCATTGCTGCTGCCGAACATATTCCTGTATTATTAGTGGAGAAAGAACAATTCAGCAACGGTGACGGGTATGCGGAGGAATTGAAAGAAAATGGAATTGACCTCATTGTCCTCGCTGGTTTTCTCTGGAAGATACCTGCCGCACTGATCAAAGCATTTCCCCACCGCATTATTAATATACACCCTGCTCTCTTACCCGGCTATGGGGGCAAAGGCATGTATGGCCTCCATGTTCACCAGGCGGTCATTGATAATAAAGAAAAGGAAAGCGGCATCAGTATTCATTACGTGGATGAGATCTATGATCATGGCCAGGTCATATTCCAGGCCAAATGCCCTTTACTGCAACACGAAACCGCTGAATCGCTGGCACTGCGTATCCATAAACTGGAACATGAGCATTATCCAAGGATCATTGAACGGTTAATTGACAGCAATGGCTCATTTTAGATTAGCTTTTGCATTTTCTTTCGTTACTTGCCAACCAATATAAACCTGTTGCACCGCTATCGTATAATTATACCATTCCTCTTTATTGTTTTGCTGGCTTCGCAGTCTGCCCTGGCACAATATAAAATCAAAGGAACCGTATATGACAGCACCCGCAACTATCCCCTTGAGTTAGTATCGGTATTAACCACGGCTGGTAAAGGGACCGTGACCAATTCTGAAGGAGTATATGAAATAGAAGTGGCGGAAAAAGATTCCATCTGGTTCAGTTACCTCGGTAAACCTACTGTTAAGTTTCCCGTTTTGAAGATCGCCAATCCCTTTGGCTTTGATATCTCGCTTAAAGTAAATGTAACGGTCTTAAAAGAAGTGAAGATCCGGCCGCGGAATTATAAACAGGATTCGGTGCAGAACCGGCTTGACTATGCTAAAATTTTCAACTACAAAAAACCGGGACTCAAAACCGTTACACCACAATATGGAGTGGGAGCCGGGTTCGACCTGAACGAGATCATCAACGCTTTCCGTTTCAAACGAAACCGCAGTATGCTGTCGTTCCAGAAACGGTTGCTGGAACAGGAAAGAGAAAAATCAGTTTCCCATCGTTTCAATAAAGCACTGGTGCGCCGGTTAACCATGCTGGATGGTGCGGAACTGGATAGTTTTATGCTGGTCTTCCGTCCTTCTTATGAATTCACCATGTCCACCGGTGATTATGATTTCCAGCAGTACATTAAAACGGCACATGCCCGTTTCAAAAGAGGGTTGCCACCTCTGCAGTTCCTGCGGCCTGAAGAAGTAGAAGAATAAACAGGCTGTTTCCTTTCCTGCCATAAAAAATAAAAGTATTTTTCATGTCCAAATTTCAGAAGACATGGAACAAACAACACTTGGCATTGGCACCCGGTTGCAACACACATTATATGGCCCCGGCGTTATCGTGGGTATTAAATATGCCACGTATCTTATTTCTTTTATCAACCATGGCATCAAAGAAATTGACAAGACCGATACACAGCTCGATGAGATCATCGCCGAGCATGTAACGGCGGAAATAGAAACGCATTCGGAAGTAGAAAGATCACTATTGAAGATACTACGGCTCTGGGGCGGACTTTCTGAAACGGTACCGCTGGGTGAAAAATGGCTCAATGGCACTTTACTGATACAACCTGCGGATAAAAGCCTGAAGCCAAAAGAAATTCCTATTGATGATTTCTTTCACAAGATCGTGATGTTGCGGGACCGGCTGCGGGTGCTGGAGCAAAATATCAACAGCCACAAAAAACTCAATGATGAAGAAAAAGTGAACCTGCAGCAATATATCACCCGTTGCTATGGCTCCCTCACTACGTTCAATGTACTCTTCAAAAATAAAGAGCATTGATTTGTGGGAGAGAAGGGTGGGAAAGAAGAGTGAGGAAATGACCGCAACTCAAAAACAATTGAAATGGCGAATGGTGGATTGTGACAACAACAATTGAAACGGCGAAGACCAACCATTTGAAAATCAAAGGCTATTTTTCTTGAAAGGGAGCCCGGAGTGTCATAAATTTACGTGTTGTATGTCACCCTATTGAACATCCTGCACATCTACAAGCATCCATGACTTTGCCGACCCGACCCAACGCTATTTTTAGCACATTGCAAGGCGCACAAAACCCCGACACAAAGCCAACCTTGCAAAGAGCTAAAAATGCCAACGCACAGCCCACCGCACCCCGGCTGACGAATATCTATCATCATTTGTTCGACACTTCAACAATATATCTTTACTGAACACCAAAGCCCACCCACCACCCAGGGGACAAATATCTTTCAACTCAAAATTTTTAAGAGCCGACTATTGATTAGAACTATTATAAACAGTATCGGTTACAGCATCCATCCAAACAGTTGCTCCCTTATCATTATTGGTTACAGCGACCTGAACGAAGGCTGTATCAGCACTTGCTCCGTGCCAATGTGGTACATTAGGTGGACATTTTATTGCATCACCTTTACGAAGTATTTTTTTGGGTTGACCTTTTTCCTGATAATAACCTACACCATCTGTAACTAATAATATTTGTCCTCCGGGATGCGAATGCCATTTAGTTCTGGCACCGGGTTCAAAGGTTACGTTACCTACTGCCGTAGCATTGAGGCTGTCGGCATCAATAAGCATTTGTAAATATGCTGTGCCTGTAAAATTATCATTGGTAATTTTTTCTCCTTTAGGAAAAACAAGTGCATTGTCGTTCTTTGAATTATTCATTTCCTTTTTGTTATTACATGCCGCCAAAGCGAATAAAAATAATGGCAGTATGTATCTTAGATTAAGTTTCATAATTTAAAAGCTTAAAGATTAGTTTTATAAAAACTCACCAGCTTATTGACCGCTTGCAAAACATAATCCGGTTTCCAATAAGTTTGAATATGTGTAGCCCCGTCAATGACATATAGTTCCTTACTTTTTGCATTGGTAGCTTTGATAAATGCCTCATCGGTCATATATTTTGTATCAGCTTTACTTCCTGCTATCATCAATAGTGGCTGGTTGAGTAAATCCATATCCGTAGCGGCATTCCAACTCATTAAATTTTGCAGGCTACTCAAGGTATATAGAAAGGTGGAGTTTGGATGTTTATGTGTTCTGTAGTAATACTCATATCCTTCACGATATAAGTCGGTTGTTGTTTTAGCAATCTCTTCGTCTGTTATGCTTGCAACACCACCATAAATTATTTTACCGCCTGCTGCTTCCTGCATTCGGGCATCAGATGCTTGTTGCAAGCGTTGTTGAATGGTATTTATTTGTGAATTCTGAAATCCATTACGCCTTACCTCACCTGAGTTGAACATGCTTAATGTTGCTACAGCTTTAAACCGTTTGTCGGTTTGTGTTGCTTTTAAGGTATAACCACCGCCACCACAAATACCAAATGCCCCTAAACGATTTACATCAACCCCGGCGAACTGACTAATGAAATCTGCCATGCCACGAATATCTTCTGTTCTATATTCAGGTTTATCGGTATGGCGTGGTAGTCCACCACTTGCACCCTGATATGCTGCATCGGCAGCGATGGTTATATAACCGGCTTCTGCCAAACGCTGTGCATATAGCCCGGCTGTTTGTTCTTTTATGCCACCGTTAGGATGTGCTACTACTATTGCCGGATATTTTTTTGATGTATCGTAATTGGCTGGAGTGTACACATTGGCAGCTATATCAATACCGTTCAATTTGTAGGTAACAGGATGAATATTTACTTTTCCTTTTACATTTTCAGTTATCGCTACACCATATACTAATCCAAATGGATTTTGCTTATTTTCTTTTGGTGTTACCTGTGCTGTTGCTGTCATCATAGCTGTTATTGCTATTATTGTTATAAATATTATTTTCATTTTCATATTTGTTTTTATTGTAGTTGTTTGCTTTTCAATACTTGTTCTAATACTGCCCCCGCAGATTTCGCATTCTTTTTGCCAACAGTCGTTTTAATAATTGTTACAAATTCTTTCAACTGTTCAGATGTGATACCAACATTTAATGAAATACCTAAATGGCTTTGAAGCATGGGGTCGGCATTACCAATTGTTGCGATTACGGAGATAGTAACTAATTCCCTTTGGGCATAAGTCAACATATCTCTTTCAAAAATATCTGCAAAAAGATGTTCTTTCAGAAAAGTATCTATTACCGGAGCAAAGGCGGAATAACCGGAAAGGGTATTTGGTTGTGGCATTTTGGTCAGTTCTCCCAAGACCTTTTTTCCTCTTTCGTATTTGCTATTTCCTGTATTAACAGGCGATGCGTCTTTACCAGTAGTGTCATTAATTCCTTTCGCAACTCTATCTTTCAGCACCTCCATAAAAGTCTGTAAGCCACGAATGCTACGAGGAAAACCGCAATAAGCGTACAAGTGAACCAATACTTCTTTTATTTGATTTACAGTAAGTCCTGCATCAAGCCCATCTTGAAGTCCTGTTTTCAATTTGTCCAAATCACCTTTTGCAGCAAGCGATGAAATGATGATGATACTTTTTTCTTTTTCGCTCAAACTTTTATTATCACTTGTCATTTGTTGTGCATTAGAATGATTTGAAAAGAATGAAATGAAAAATATCAATGCTGTTAAAACATATGCTTTCATTTTTTTCATGCTTTGCTTTTTATGATTAACATTATTTGTCCAATCCTTTTTCTTTTAACCATTTTGCAATCAAATTGGCTATTTCAACATTGTTTAAATCGGACATAATAAAATGTGTATTGCCCTTTATTCCTATTTCTGGCAAGTAAACTATAGTAGCATCTCCGCCATGAGCATTTACCACTTTAGCCCATTGCCTTGCTGTAGCCAACACATTACGCCAAAAGTTTAGCGAACTGGCTTTGGTTTCTTCTTTTGGAATATAGTCGCCAAAATAAACAACGATTGGAATTTTTGTTAGCTTCTTAAACTCGTCTAATGGTATGCCTTTTCCGCCACGATTGTCTGCTGGTACTTCTCCTTCGGGAAAAGCAAATCCGCCAGGCTCAATTGCAATAACTGCTTTCACACTACTATTTTTAATAGCCGTTTTCCAGCCCGGTGCACCGCCTGCTGAATGTGTAAACAAAATGCCATCGCCTGATTTATCAAATACCGAAGACATTGCATTTACAATCATTTCTTCATTTACATTTCCTGTATTAGGGGTCATCATACGGAAAAATTTGTCCATTGATAAACTGTCTTTTGGAAACTGGACACCTTCATTAAAGTTTGGATATAGACCAATTCGAAACTGTGTAAACCAAGTTTGGTCATCTGGTGTTGCAGTAATTTGTCCGGGACTGGAAACTTGCCCGGCAGCACCACGACCGGGTTGGTCAACAAGATAAACGCCATAACCATTCCGCAAAAAAATATCAGCAAAACCTTCCCTGCCATCAGCAGTAGTTTGCCAACTACGGCGGCTCTGACCGTATCCATGCAGAAACACCATTGCGTTGCGTTTGGCGTTTACCGGAATTTGATAAAAAACATCTGCATGGTCGCCGTGCCTTGTTTGTCCGCCTTGCTGTTCATGCCAAGGTTTTAAAGCATCAAAAGTTCCATCACTTTTTTTAACTGTACCGCCAGCAGAAAAACTGCCCTGCTGTTGAATTGTTATTGCTGTGCTGCCCATAGTTTGTTTGGTAGTTGTACAAGCCGTGAAGAATTGCGAAATTGTGATTGCAATAATTGCCAGCGTTGTAAATTGATTGATTTTTTTTAGACTAAATATTTTCATAATTATTTAATTTTAACAGGTCTTGAAAGTTTTGAAAAAGTGAGAGAACCCATCTTCCATTTACCATTTTCATTTACATATACTTCCGTTACCATAAAAGGATTGGTTACCTCGTTTCCACCAACAACTGCAATCAAATCAATATCATTTAAGAGTATAGCTGTATTGCCAATAATGTTTATAATAACCGAATAGACCTCTGCTTTTTTATAATGAATGCTGCCGCTTTTGATTACGTTGAGTTCCTGTGTTTTTCCCCAACTGCCGCCCATGTGTACAAACATTGACTTGTCATCAAATAGTAGATTTAAGGAATCTACATTTTTATCTGCCATCCATTGCCATTTCTGTTTGGAAACGGTTTTAACTCCTTCTTCGATAGCATTTTGGGCGTAACTTTCAACACCGAACAAAAGCATTATAAGAGGAAGAATTATTCTTTTCATGTTATTTGTTTTTAAAGTATGAGTAAAATATTTCATAGCAAAGGTCGCCAGTTTACTCATGTTTGATGTTATACAGATTACTGATTCTCCTACCAATATTGCTTTTTCCGGTTTTATCCTTCTGCAAACTGGAAACAAGGTGGTAATTTTATGTCATTAAAATGATTTCCAATGGATAACATACGGCGATTTGAAACGGTAAACGATTACAATATTTTTAACAACAATGAAACTTTGCATCCGCTTGTTAGTGTAATTGATTTAGCGAAGGCAGACCCAAGAAAAGCCTTGAATATGTATTTTGGTTTTTATACCGTGTTTTTAAAACAAGTTGACTGTGGTAATTTACGCTATGGACGGCATACTTACGATTATCAAGAAGGCACACTGGTGTTTATTGCACCGGGGCAAGTAGTTAGTGTTGACAATCCCGGAGAAGCATATCAGCCGAAAGGTTATGCACTGGTGTTTCATGCTGATTTAATACACGGAACACCATTAGGCAAACATATTCAGGAGTATAATTTTTTCGGCTATCAATCTAATGAAGCCTTGCATCTTTCAGAAAGGGAAAAGCGTATAGTGTTAGACTGTTTTTCAAAAATTGAATATGAATTGGAACATGCTATTGACAAGCACAGCAAAAAATTATTGGTGGATAACATTGAATTATTATTGAACTACTGTACTCGTTTTTACGACCGGCAATTTATTACCCGTGACAAAGTTCATCAAGGTATTTTAGAGAAATTTGAAACATTATTGAATTATTATTTTCAAACGGACAAACCACAAACCATAGGTTTGCCATCAGTAGCCGACTGTGCAAAGGAATTAAATTTATCAGCCGGATATTTTGGAGATTTAATTAAAAAAGAAACAGGACAATCAGCACAGGAATACATACAAGCCAAAGTAATTAATGTTGCCAAAGAACGGATTTTTAATGTTGAAAAATCTATAAGCGAAGTAGCGTATGAATTAGGGTTTAAATATCCTCAACATTTTACCCGACTATTCAAACAAAAAACTGGTATGACACCCAACGAATACAGAAACCTCAATTAATCAGCCTACGCACCAAGTCAGGCACATTTGCAAGGCACACAAAGCCGACACACAAAAGCCAACCTTGCAAAAGAGCCTGCCTTGTGCCAACGCTTCCGGGACACACCCTGCCACGGTTGACACATACTTTCAATTCAACGAACCAAGACGAAGGGCGAACATACAACATGGGGTTTGCCAAAATACGGGCTGACGGAAGTTATCTTCGGCTTTTTGTAATTCTATTGTACTTCATATCGGGCTGGACATTATCTATTTAGCTTTTTGTTGTTATCTTCAACTTCAGTTTTTCAATCATCATCGGTACCGGGCTGACGGAATACTAATTCCCGTACTTCGGCAAGCCCTGCTCGTTGGGCGTAATTTTAACGACACCTCATTGCTGTCAGGCATTTTATCTGTGAAACACTATTACAACGAAAACTTTGACAAGATGAAAAGACTATTTTTTATTGCGACCATAGTCATTGCATTTTTTTCCACCGTCAATTCAGATGCACAAACTGTTTCTGACAGTATAAAGACTGTTCAAAAAAAATATCAGGCAAAAGCTCCCCCGGCACAACCTTTTGGCAAGAAGGCATTCGGCAAATCAAAAAAGACAACATTACGGTGGTTAGGTATGGCGGGCTTTTTAATTAATAGTCGTGGTACTACTTTTATGGTTGACCCACTACTTGAAGGCTTCGATATGCCACTTTTAATTGACTTCCCCATTTCAGCTAAGAACGTCCCACATTTAGATGCCGTTTTCGTAACCCATGCCGACAACGACCACTTTAGTGTTCCGACAAATGTAGCCATGTCAAAAGTTACAGATGTTTACCACTCGACAGTTTATGTTGATTCATTAATGAAAAACTTAAACCTCAAATCGGTTGGACACGACATTGGAGACACTTTCAAAGTAAAAAACATTTCTATAAAATTGACACCTGCTGACCATGCCTATCAAAATGCTTATCCAGGCATGAGTAAACGTTGGTTTAAAAATGAAGATGCTTGTGGCTTTTGGTTTGACACACCAGACGGTACTATTTGGGCGACAGGTGATTCCAGGCTAATTCCTGAACACCTTACAATGACTGCACCTGATGCTATTTTATTCGACTTCTCAGACAGTGAATGGCATTTTACTTTTGAAGGGGCGGTGAAAATTGCAAACGCATATCCGAACGCACTGCTTCTACTTTGCCATTGGGGTTCAGTAGATTCGCCAGACTTTTCGCCATTTAACGGCGACCCAAAAAAACTTTATGATGTAGTTGTTAATCCTGAACGAATCAAAGTTTTAGCACCCGGAGAGCCATTTGTTCTTAAACGATTTAAAAAATAGTTCATTTCCAAAATTAAATTGACATGAAGTATCTGTTAGCTTTTTTAATTCTTGCATTTAACAACCTTTCGGCTCAAACAAAAGATATGATGATTCGTATATCAGAAATTGAGATTGATTCAAACTATCTCAAAGAATACAATTCTATTCTTCAAGAAGAATCAAGAGCATCAGTTCAATTAGAAGCAGGGGTTATTGCAATTTATCCATTGTATCAAAAAGAAAACCCAACACAGGTTCGTATTTTAGAAATTTATGCCAATCGAAAAGCTTATGAGGCACATTTAAAAACACCTCATTTTCAAAAATATAAAACAACTACTCTTAAAATGGTTAAGTCTTTGAAACTTGTAGACATGGACAACATAGATTCGCAGACAATGGCTGACATATTTCGTAAGATGGACAAATGACGAAGAAGAAGAACTACGCCCAACAGGCGGTTTGGCGATATGGCGGGACGACGAATAAATTCTCATCTTAGTGCCACTATCAGCTACATATCGGACTGACCAAAAACAGATGAGCGGCAGCATATATTCCCAGCTTGCGGAAGAATTACTGAAAGAAATGCGATGTTCCCCACGATTGGTGAGTTACTTTATATAAGAAGCCCGGCTGTGAACCGGGCTCTCTGCGTTTTGATCTTAGCGTAGTTTTTTCTTTGGATTCGCTTTCTTTTGTGCTGAGCTTTTCTTTTTAGTGGGCTTATTCTTCCTGGGTTCAGCTGTCTTTTTTGGCATACAATTAAATTTAAGTTTAGTGAAATTATTTACTTATGGTTGCAGGGTATTGTCTTCCCGTTTTTCATGTTGTCCTTTCAGCAGCGGCAACTGTACAACCAAAATATAAGTAAACGAAGATATGCCTATAATGGTAAATAGGATATTTTTGATCAGGGACAGCCGGTCGGGCATATTGTAATACTGATCTGATAATTTCATTTTACACTTACCGGGTTCTAAACCGGCTGCTGCTCAATAATGAATTTGTAACCCCGGCCGTGTACGTTAATAAATTTACAGGCGTTATCAGCACTTAATTTCTTGCGCAATTTAGACACCAGTACATCCACGTTCCTGCTGATCACCACGATACCTTCCTCTTCCCAGATCTCTTTCATCAGTTTTTCCCTTTCCACCACCTGGTTGATGTTTTCAACAAATATTTTCAGTGCTTTTGTTTCTTTTTCGGAAAGCGTAATCGTTGTATGCCCGCTTTTAAGCAGATTATTCCCTGTATAAAATTGAAAGCTCCCCACTTGTATATACTCAGTCGTATCGGAGATCGATGCTGCCGTTTCTTTTTTCCGAAACTGATCTTTCATATAAAAGCCGGCAAAGCCCAAAGGAATGATCAACAGCAGCAACCAAAGGAAATTAAAGGTATTCTCCTTCAAAAGATCAAATTCAATAACATAACAACCCAGCTCCAGCTTACGGCCCCTGCAGGGTGTTAAATCGCCTGTTTTACCATTTATTTCAAATGCCAGGACCGTTTCCTTTTGTTCACAATTCCTCAAATTCACGATATACTCCCTGGCCAGCACATTTTTTTGAAAGGTTCGCTGCACTATATTGATGAGTGTATCGGAAATAAAACCAACGTTATTCTGAAAGGAAACCTGGTAGGTAGTTGAATTTAATTTCTTAACCGGCAGCACCCGGGATTCAGCATCATTGGCTGCAAGCAACAACTGGTGCCCTATATCCCTTAGTACAACCTCTACATGCTTCTCCGGGATCTCATTCTTTTTATTGCTAAATGCAACAGCAGCAATCAAAATAATAATGACCACCATGGAAGATCCGAACAGAATAAATGGCTTCATGGCAGCAAAATTATCCATTAAACCCAGGTTTCCGGGGGTTTTACAAGCTTTTACGCATCTTTTACAACTCTTTACTGGTAAAAAGCCTGCCGGTAGTTGACGCAGAATATATTTACTTTATTGTTTCACCCCATCAATCAATTTCATGAAGATCATCTGCAACCTTGCTGTATTGTTCCTTTTTCCATTCCTTTCCTGTAAACAGGCGTCGGAGTCACCACAGCCATCTCCGCTACCGGGTAGTCAGCAAAAACAAAAAAGAGATAAGGCTGGAGCTGCAAATATGGTTTTCAGATCTGCGGATGGCGGACAAACCTGGCAGGACATCAGCGAAGGACTGCCCGGGGATAAGCTGGAGGGTAGTCTCTTTGTAAATGATCATGGGTTCTATTTACGTAGCGGCAAGTATATCTATCACAATAACCCCAACAACAAGGTGCCTTTTTGGGAGAAAGAGATCTTCCCTGACGACCATAGTAACATTGCCCCTGGTAAGTCCGGGATGTTTGCATACGATTACCACCAGGGCCAGTTCAGGCAAAAAATAAACGGATCGGATAAATGGTCGCCTGTATATGAGAATTTCCAGTTGAAGGGGATCATCGACGTTTTTGAAACTGCCGGAGGCACTGTGTTCATCATTTGCGACCGCGGCCGCGGTCTTTTCAGATCCACTGACAAGGGGAAAAACTGGAAAGAAGTTACCCGCGGCGTATGGAAACTGGCAGCGTCAAACGGTGTGCTGATGGCGAACAGCGTCAATGGAATAATTAGATCGACTGATGATGGCGAAACCTGGGAGACGGTACTCAGTGAGGGCGGTGTGGGCATCAATATAGCACCCATCGATGGTGGATTCGCTGCTATCACTTTCAATACACAGTCGAATACCAGGAGGATTCGTACCTCGTACGACGGTGGTAAAACCTGGCAGCCCATTGATGCCGGTCTTCAGACGCAAGACGTTAAGGACTCAAGAGGGCGGCCCTTTAATGCCAGCTTTTCGGTGCCAGGAAGTATTGGCTCAGTTCAGTATGCTGTTGGTACCGAGCTTCCGGAGCAAGCCTTTATAACGTCCATTATCCAGGCGGGTGAATACTTCTACTGTGGTCATCCGAAAGGCATTTTCGGATCAGCAGATAAGGGTAAAACATGGAAACTGGTTCTTCCTTCTATTGAAGGAAAGGTCTTCCATTTATATAGTTCAGGTAATGTGATCTATGCCATACCCAGTGCGGGAGGATGCTGAAGCATTGACAAGCAGACCTGGCAGCAGAAGCAAAATAAAAGTAATACCTTAAACGGATCTTATTTACCAGGAGACAGATCTATGTTAATTAAACCTGCAAAAAATATGAAAAAACTTATGTATGCGATGATCATAGCACTGGTTGTGGTAAGCGGACTCCTATTTGCTAATCGTGAAATCAAGAATCAACCACCAAGCCACTTGCTGCTGCTGAAAGGGAAACTGCCATGAAACAATGGGAGGCTACCCCAGATGGTATAAAGTTCAAAGAATGGGAAGCGTCTCCCGCAGGTAAAAAAGTGTATGCCGCCGAAGCTAAAATAAGGAAGCACCTTACAGATTCGACCAATATGGAGGCTGTTGTAACGGCTCTTTCTCTTCCGCCAGGCTCAAGATTAGGTTTTGGAGTGATGGTCAGAATTTATGGTGACGATTATATTCTCAACTTTGCGCCGGAAAAGTCTCAACTTGAGCAATTGCAGAGCCTGAAAGTCAACGACAAAATAATTATAAGAAGCCGTAGCGTATCGCATGCGCCCAAGTATGCCTATCCAATAGTAGCGGGCGACTATGTAGAAAAAGATAGTAAAATAATTTATAAACGTGTCCCCCGCAAAGACGGTTGCTGAACCTGCCTGCCGGCAGGCAGGTAAATAAATTATGAAAAACATTCACGGATACGCTTAGTTCTGCATGTTTGTCTTTTGCACTGATTGATTCAAGAGGCTTTCTGCTATTCTGGCTGACGAATATCTACTGATCGCCCCGTTCGCTTATCAGCTGTAGTCCGGGCTAAACGAATATAGCCCCTCCATAAAAATAACATCAACTACATTAACTTTACTCAGCAGCAGTCCTGGCTGATGAATCACCGAATTCCAGCACAGCATAAAGCCCTGCACATTGGCTGCCATATTAACCGACATTTTATAACTATGAAGTATTTATTATTTATTGCTGCTTTATATGCGACAGAACTAAAGTCACAATCAACTTTAAATTTTGACAAACGCTTTGTTCAAAGTGAAGACAAATGGGTTGCTTTTAAACCAGACAAAGACAGTCTGTATACTTACGGCTTTATTTATATTGATGCGCAAGCCGGCCTGACTTTCAATTTTGAGGGAACTTTTAAAATATTACCGACAGGGGAGTTTATACCCAAAAAGCTTGACAGCACAAATATGAAAGTACGATTACAACCAAACAATGTTTTAGTTGCATTCATCCCAGATATCAAATTTCAAGAACTTAAAATTACAGCAATTCCTGAATGGCTTAAATACTATAAAACTGATACGGGTTCTATCGAAAGACTTTATCGCTGGGGTTATATGTATAATGGCTGGGGTGAATGTGCAAAGGCTTTAACATATCTTGAAAGAGCTGAAAATTTAAATCCGAGATATAAAGGTCTTGCCGTTGAGCTTTCTTTTTCATACAATTGCTTACAACAATATGACAAGGCTGAAGTGATTTTAGAGGAGGAAATAAAAACAAATTCAACAGACGCATATGTCAACAAAGAGTACATTTATACACTTAGTAATAATAATAAGATTGATAAAGCTGTAAATCAATTTGAAAAATCAATTAAGGCTTTAAAAGACAATCAATACAACGCTGAAAACTGTTATAACATTCTTCGCTATTATTATATTCAAAAAGACAAAGTAAATTTCAATAAATGGTATGACACACTTCAGAGCCAGCCTAATGAAAACAAAATGATAACCCGTTATGCCGACAATATGAAGGCGGACATAAATAAATAATACTGCAGTCAGAAAGCATCTTGCTAAAATATCCGGCGGCGTAGGAATCAAAAGAATACATTAAATCATGATGACAAACACAGCCAACACAACCTATTTCGCCCCCGAACTGCATATTCCTAACGGAACATTTGCGATTGATTTTTATATAAACTTCGGGGCTATTGAGCATTTTTGTTTCCGGAACGATGATGGTAGTATTCATGTTGCTGAATTAGAAATTAACGGTGCCATTTTTCATGTACATGAAACCATGCGTGGGGCTCTTGAACCAATCAGTGCAAAAGGGGTGACTACAGTGATCGGCTTGTTTGTTCCGGATGTGGAAGAAGTAATGCAGCAAGCTATCCGGGCAGGTGCAACAGAAATTAATCCCACAACGGATTACGAGTATGGTTACCGGCAGGGAATGTTCAAAGACCCATTTGGACATTTTTGGCAAATACAGAAAAAAATAGCATAGAGAAATGATACCCGATCCTGAAATTACCTTGCGAAAGACCGTACTTCCTGATTTAGAATTCTTCTTCCTGTTCCAGCTGGATGAGGAAGCCAATTATTTAGCTGCTTTCACGGCAAAATACCCTACCGACAAAACAGCCTACCTGCAGAAATACAGCAAACTGGTGAACGACCCGGCTATCAACATGCAGACCATACTGGTGGATGAGATTATTGCCGGCAGCATCTCCAAATTTGAAATGGAAGGCCGGGCAGAAATTACTTATTGGATCGATAAACAATTTTGGGGTAAAGGCATTGGCACCAAAGCACTGACTGCCTTTCTGAACAATGAAACCACGAGACCCATTTATGGAAGAGTGGCTTTTGATAATATCGGTTCACAAAAAGTATTGACCAACTGCCATTTTATAAAAATTGGTACGGACAAAGGTTTTGCCAATGCCCGGCAGGCAGAAACTGAAGAATATATT